>JAFPUX010000143.1 GCA_017413145.1 Kiritimatiellia bacterium
CGCGCGCGGCCTGGCGGCGCAGCGGGAAGCCGAGCAGCACGGCGAGCGAGAAGCGCAGGATCCCGCGCTTGAGCGGCGGTTTGCCCGCCCCCGCCGCCGACGCCGCGCGCGCCGGCGAGAAATGCAGGAAGTCGTTCACGCGCCGCGCCTGCTTGCGTTCGAACGCCTCGAACGTGTCGCAGTAGAGGTGCACGATCCCCGTGTCGACCTTCGCCACGACGACCGCGCCGTCCGGCGAGGACGCCGCCAGGTCCTGCAGGATGTCGACGTCGAACCAGTACGGGTCGAACCGCGTGCGCGGCAGCAGGGAGCGGCGGACCAGGAAACCGTTCGCGCCGATCGTCGGGAACGGGCGCCCGCGGACGAGCCGCACCGCGAGCCACCCGCCGCGGTCCTCCGCTTCGACGGGCAGCTCCGTCCAGCGCCCGGTCACGGCGCAGCGGCGGTCGTAGTTGCCGAGGAAGAGGCAGAGCGGGTCGTTCATGCCGAGCCGCGCGAAGTAGCGCACGAGCGGCGGGTCCTCCGGCCGCGCCGCGTAGGCGAGAGGCTCGGACGCCGCGACCGCGGGGTCGGCGAACGGCGCGACCATGCGCCGCAGCCAGCCCGGGTCGGGCAGCACGTTGTCGCTGTCCACGAGCGCGAGGATGTCGCCCGTCGCGGCCTTCGCCGCCGCGGTCTTGCCCGCCTCGCCCGTGCGGAGCGGGTTGTCGACGATCTTCGCGACGCCGCGCTCGCGGGCGATTCCGATCGTTCCGTCGGTCGAGCCGGCGTCCGCGAGGACGATCTCGACGCGGTCGCGCGGGTAGTCCTGCGCGAGGACCGAGTCGAGGCACGCGCCGAGCGTCCGCGCGCTGTTGAGCGCGGGAACGAGGACGGACACGGACGGCGCGAAGTCTTCCATGGCGCGCAAGGATACCATACTTGCGCCCGCAATTCAAAGGGTGTAGAATGCGCCGCCATGACCGAAGCACTCCTCCTCTTCGCCCCCGCGCTGTGCGCGACCGCGGTCGCGGACCGCGCCCGCTCCCGCCGCCTTTCCGTCCGCGGCGCCGTCTACCTGGCCGCGTGGAACGCGCTCGCCGTCAACGCCGCCGTCTTCGCGGCCAAGTGCTGCGTCTTCGGAACGGGCGCGATGCCGCTTTTCCCCGCGACGGGCGTCACCGCCGCCGCCGCGCTCAAGTACCTGGCGGTCGCCGTCCCGGCCGCCGTCTTCGCGGGCTTCGCGGAGGCGCTGCTCGCGAACCGGTTCCGGATCGAGGCGTCGCCCGCAGGCGAGGCGGACGCCTAGCCGATGGGCCGCCGCCTCCCGGTCCGCGTCCTCGCCGCCCGCCTCGCGGAAGGCCTCGCGGGCGCCGTCGTCGTCGCCTCGGTCCTGGCATGGTTCGCGTCGGTCTGGTACCGGCACCGGTTCGGCGACACGGGATTCGATTCGATCCTGTTCACGCTTCTCTTCGACGTCGAAGGGGCCGAGGCCGGCCAGTTCCGGAGTTTCCTCCTGGAAGCGCTCCTTCCGGGCGCCGTCGCCGTCCTCGCTCTCGCGGCGCTCCTGGAGCCGCGTTGGCGGGCCCGCGTCGACCTGGTCGCGCGCCGGAGCGGGCGCCGCGTCCGGCTCTGGCCGCTGCCGGCACCCGTCGCCGCCGCCGCGTGCCTCGCGGTCGCGGCCGCGTGCCTCGCCGGGGCGTCGGCCAACACGGGCTTCCGCAAGTGGCTGTCGGCGCGGACGGAGAAGACCGCACTCTACGCGGAGCGCTACGTCGATCCGAAGGGCGTCGCCGTCGCGTTCCCGGAAAAGAAGCGGAACCTCGTGTGCATCTACGTCGAATCGGCGGAGACGACCTTCTTCTCCCGCGCGCAGGGCGGCGCGTTGCCCGTCTGCGCGGTCCCGGAGCTCTACCGGCTGGCCGCGGACAACGTCAACTTCTCGCACGACGGCGGCGTCGGCGGCTGGCCGCGCACGACCGGCACCTCGTGGACGGTCGGCGCCATGATCGCCCTGACCATGGGAATCCCGTTCGAAGTGCCGGTGGAGGGAAACGCCTACGGAAAGCACGCCGCGTTCCTCCCCGGCGCGTGGGCGCTCGGCGACGTGCTGCACGCCGCCGGCTACCGGCAGGCGCTGATCGTCGGGTCCGACGCCGCGTTCGGCGGCCGCGACAAGCTCTACGGCCAGCACGGAACGGACGAAATCCTCGACGTCTCCACCGCTCCTCGCGACGGCGTCGTCCCCGAGGGCTACCACAAGTGGTGGGGCTTCGAGGACGCGGTCCTGTTCGAATACGCCAAGCTCGAACTCGCCCGCCTGGCCGCGGACGGCCGCCCCTTCGCGCTCACGCTGCTCACGGTCGACACGCACGCGACCGGCGGCTTCGTCTGCGACCGCTGCCGCAACGACTTCGCCCGCAAGTACGAAAACGTCTTCGCCTGCACGAGCCGCCAGGTCGCCGCGTTCGTCGACTGGCTCCGGACGCAGCCGTACTGGAACGACACGACCGTCCTCGTCTGCGGCGACCACCTCGGCCACGACCACCGCTATTTCCGCGACGCGCTCGCGGGGTTCCGCTACGACCGCCGCGTCTACAACTGCTTCCTCAACGCGGTCCCGCCCGCGCCGCCGGAGCGCACGAAAAACCGCGTCTTCTCGCCGATGGACCTCTACCCGACCGTGCTGGCCGCGATGGGCTGCACGATCCCCGGCGAACGCCTCGGCCTCGGAACGAACCTCTTTTCCGGCGAACCGACGCTCGCCGAAGAGCTGGGGACGGACGGCCTCAACGCCGAGATCGCGAAGCGGTCCGACGAATACCTCTTCAAGCTCGTCCTGGGCCGCTAGCCCGCGTCGAACGGCCGGACCGAGAGCTCCACGCGGCCGGGGGCGGTTTCCGCGAGCGACCAGCGCGTCCGCGCCAGACGTGCGAGGAACCGCTCGTCGTGACTCACGAGCAGCATCGCGCACGGGGCGTCCGCGAGCGCGTCCTCCAGGCACAGGATGCCCGGCAGGTCCATGTGGTTCGTCGGTTCGTCCATGACGATCAGGTGCGGCCCGCGCGCGATGCCGAGCGCGAGCAGCAGCTTGCGCACTTCGCCCGGCGACGGCATCGCCGATTCGAGCAGCCGCCCGGGACGCGACCCGAGCCGCGAGAAGCGCGTCATCACCTCGCCGAGCTTGTCGTCCGGCAGCTTCTTCGCTTCGGCGAGGACGCGCGCGGACTCGTCCGCGGAAACTTCCTGCGGCACGAAGACGAGGTGCTCCGGCGGGACGTTGAACAGCGGCCGCAGGAAGCGCAGCAGCGTCGACTTGCCGAGCCCGTTCGCGCCCGTGAACGCGATGCGGTCCGTCGGCGCGATCTCCAGGTGGGGATGGACGAGGACGCGGTCCGGACCGACCGGCAGCTCGCCGGCGGGGACGCGCAGCACGAAGTTGCGGCGCGAGACGTCCGCCTCTTCGAGCCAGAAGCCCGTGGCGAACTCCTTGCGCACGTGGAACGCGGCACGCGAGGCCTGCGCCTTGTTCGCGCGCTTCGCGAGCGCGGCGGACTGCTTGCCGGCCCACGCGTCCTTGCCGGTGAGCTTGGCGAGGTTGCGCTCGGCCTTGCCGTCGTGGTCCCACTTGTTCGCCTTCGCGTTCTTCGTCTTCGCCTTGGTGCGCGCGGCCATGCGCTCGCCTTCCTCGCGGCGCTCCTGGGCGGCCGCGCGGAAGCGCTCCGCGGCGTGTTTGGCGGCGTCGTCGCGGGCGCGGGCGTCGGTCTGTTCGCGGCGGTCCTGCTCGAGGCCGGCCGTGACGCCGCCCGGGCGCAGCGTCGCGGCCGGCGGCTGCACGAAGAGGCACTGCGTGCAGAGTTCGTCGAGCAGCTCGCGGTCGTGGCTCACGAGCAGGCCGACGCCGCGAAAGCGCTTCAGCGCCGCGAGCAGCGCCGCGCGCGCGCCGGCGTCGAGGTGGTTCGTCGGCTCGTCGAGCGCGAGCAGCCCCGGCGCGCGCCAGAGCGCGACGGCGATCTGCAGGCGCTTGCGCTCGCCGTGCGAAAGCGACTCCCAGCGCGTCTCCCAGTCGTCCCCGACGCCGAGGTCGATCCGCGCCTGCCACGCCTCCGCGTCGGCGGACGCGAAGAAGTCGGCCAGGCCCTCCGGCGGGTCGTCCGTCCGCTGCGCGACGCAAAGACTTTCCGCGGGACGCGACACCGCGCCGCCGGACGGCTCCAGCGCGCCGCACGCGAGCTTCAGGAGCGTCGTCTTGCCGCAGCCGTTCGCGCCGACGACGCCCGTCCAGCCGCATCCGATCCGGACGGTCAGGCCGCGCACCAGCGGCTCGGCCATGCCGGGCCAGGCGAAGGAAACGTTGTCGAAGGCGAGCGCGTCGTCCATGGAAACGACGACCCCCGCCGGGGACACCCGGCGGGGGTCGGAAGATGGCTCCGGTGGCTGGATTCGAACCAGCGACCAAGGGATTAACAGTCCCCTGCGCTACCGCTACGCTACACCGGAATGCGGGTTGTCGAAGACGGGCGGGGAGTCTAGCGAATCGCGCCGCCCGTGTCAAACGAAAAATCGCGGCGGGCGGCGGCGGAATCAGCGGCCGTCCCAGCGGGCGAAGTTTTCGAGCAGGCGCAGGCCGACGGGCCCCGATTTCTCGGGGTGGAACTGCGTGGCGGCGAGGTTGCCGCGGCCGACCATCGAGGCGAAGGCGACGCCGCAGTATTCCGTGGTGCAGACGACGTCCGCCGGGTCGGCGGGCGCCGGGTAGTAGCCGTGGACGAAGTAGAAGTCCGAACCGTCGGGGATGCCGTCGAGCAGCGGGTGCGGGCGGACGATCTTCGCCTGGTTCCAGCCCATCTGCGGGATCTTCTCGGCGTGCGTCCGGGCGACGAAGCGCTTCGCCTCGCCGCGCAGCAGACCGAGGCAGGGCGTCCCGCCGTCCTCCGCCGAGCGCTCGAAGAGGATCTGCGTGCCGAGGCAGATGCCGAGGAACGGCACGCCCGCCTCGACGCGCTCGCGCAGCACGGGCGCGAGGCCCGAGGCGGCGAGGTTCGACATCGCGGCGCCCGCGGCGCCGACGCCGGGGAAGAGGATGCGGTCCGCGGCGCGGATGGCGGCCGGGTCGGCCGTCACGGTCGCGGGGGCGCCGATCGCCTCGAACGCGAGGCGGACGCTCGTGAGGTTGCCCGCGCGGTAGTCGACGATCGCGGTCATGCCAGGGCGATCTCCGTCTCGGTGCGCGTGGCGAGGTCCTTCATCCGGGCGGTGCCGCGCGCGATGTCGTCCGGACCGAGGAAGACGGCGTGCGTGCCGCGCTCCGCGGCGTGCGCGAAGAACGCCTTCGCCTTCTGCGCGCGCAGGCGCAGGTCGACGGCGCGGCCGTCCGCGCGGAGCTTGGCGGCGAGGCGCGTGGCGGCGTCCCGCTGCTCCGGCTGCATGTAGCCGACGCACACGAGGTCCGGGCGCGCGGCGGCGCGGTCGAGGCCGAGCGACTTGAGGAGCTCGCCCACGACGACGTCGCCGAAGCCGAGGCCGACGGCGGGCGTGGGCTTGCCGCCGACCGTGGTGAGCAGGTTGTCGTAGCGGCCGCCGCCGAAGATGGCGCGGAACTCGCCCTTCGTGTCGAACGCCTCGAAGACGACGCCCGTGTAGTACGAGAGCCCGCGCACGACCGAGATGTCGAAGACGACCTGCCCGCCCAGGCCGTAGAGGCCGAGCAGCGCGAAGAGGTCGCGCAGGTGCGCCACGGCGGGCGAATCCGGCCCCGCGATGGCGGCGGCTTCGTCGAGCGAGGAGACGTCCATGAGGTCGAACGCCTTGCGGCACGCCTCGTCGTCGAGGCCCTCCTCCTTCATGATCGCCTCGATCTCCTCGCGGGGGATCTTGCCCTTCTTGTCGAGCGCGAGGAACGCGCCGGCGTGGAACCGCTCCGCGATGCCGAGCTTCGCGAGCAGCTCCGACAGGAGCGCGCGGGAGGAGAGGCGGACGCGGTAGGCTTCGTCCGGCACGCCCATGCGGCGCAGCGCGCCGACCGCGGCGGCCAGCACCTCGGCCTCGGCGGAAACGCCCTCCTCGCCGACGATGTCGAGGTTGAGCTGGTAGTGCTCGCGCTTGCGGCCCTTCGTCATGCGCTCGTAGCGGAAGCACTGCGCGATGCAGAACCACTTGACCGGGAACTGCAACGAGCCCTGGCGCGCGGCGACCATGCGCGCGAGCGTGGGCGTCATTTCCGCGCGCAGCGCCAGGTCCCGCCCGGACTTGTCCTGGAACGCGTAGACCTGGTTCTCGACCTCCTCGCCGGCCTTGCGCTTGAGCAGGGCGAGCGACTCCACGACGCACGCGTCGTAGTGCTCGAAGCCGTGCGCGACGGCCGCGGCGCGCCAGGCGTCGAAGACGCGGTTGCGCAGGACCATGTCCTCGGGGTAGAAATCGCGCATGCCGCGCGGCGGGGCGAGGGAGATCTCTTCCATGTCTCGTGTTTCCGGATGGGCCGCGCATTCTAGCGGAAAACCGCGCCGGTTTCAATGCTTCCTTTCCGCGCCGCTCCGTGGTATCATCCGCGCGCATGTCCGACCTCCTTTCCCGCCTTTCCTCCGCGCCGCTCCTCGCGCTCGACACGGAATTCGTCTGGAACCGCACCTACTACGCGAAGCTCGGCCTCGTGCAGGCCGCGGCGGACGACGCGTCCGTTCTCGCGCGCCTGCCGTCCGCCCCGCCCGCGGCGATGCCGTTCCGCGCGCCCGCGGCCGGCGAA
>JAFPUX010000144.1 GCA_017413145.1 Kiritimatiellia bacterium
GGAAGCGACGGAAGGCGTCCGCGCGGTCGCGGGCGAAGCCCTTGCGGATGAGCGCCGCGGCGATGTGCGGGCGCGCCACGAGCTCGGGCGAGCCGGCCTCGCGCTCGACCTCCGCGGGCGAGACCGGGCGGCCGAGGCGGGCGAGCTTCGCGTAGATTTCCGCGTTGCGGGCGCGGCGGCCGCCGCGGATCTTCTCCATCGCCGCCGCGAGCGCGGCGTCCGCCGGGTCGAAGCCGTAGGCGAGCAAGTGGACGGTCCGCCCCGGCACGTCGGCCGAGATCTCCAGGCCGGCGACCGTCCGCAGCCCCGCGGCCTCGGCCGCCGCGCGGAAGCGCTCCGCGCCGCGCCAGTTGTCGTGGTCGGTGAGCGCCGCGGCCGACAGCCCCGCCTCGCGCGCGAGCGCGACGACCTCCTCCGGCGTGCGGGAGCCGTCGGAGAACGTGGAGTGCAGGTGCAGGTCGACCATGCGCGCGGAGTCTAGCACAACGCGCCCCCGCGCCGCAAACCGCGGCGTGGCGGGGGACCGACCTTGGTCCGGTCAACCGACAATCTCCGGGTCGCATTCGCCGCAAACTTTCAAACACAGAGCCCACGCGGAGCGGCCGGAGCGGCCAAACGTACGCTTCGCGCCTCCATCGGCGCTTTCGCCGGTCCGCGATCCGGCTGGTATTTGGGTTGCTCGTGCGCCGCGGTCGCATGTGCCGCGGGGAAACCGTGAATGGCGTGAATGACGTGAATGTGTTTTGGGTTGCCCGTGCGCCGCGGTCGCAGGCGCCGCGGGGTGCGGGGCGGAGCCCCGCCCCAAAACTTGCGTTTTGCAACGGCAAAACGCCGAAAACGGCGCGAAGCGGGAATGTCGGCCGCTCCGGCCGCTCCGTGTTTCTCTGTGTTGAAACTTCCGTTGCATGCGACCGCGGAGGGCCTGCGCGCCGCAAACGCTTTCTTTTCGATGCAAATTATGCTAGCATTCAAGCCCTTCCCGTGGCACGCGGGACACGGAGATCCATGGACCAGCCGATCATCACGTCCCTGCTCGAGCAGGACTTCTACAAGTTCACGATGGGGCAGCTCGTGCTGCACCAGCTGCCCACCGTCGACGTCCGCGTCGAGTTCCGGCTGCGCACGCCGGGCGTGGACCTGCGGCCGTACGTCCCCGCCATCCGCGAGGAACTCGACCACCTCTGCACGCTGCGCTTCACGGACGACGAGATCGCCTACCTGCGCGGCATCCGCTTCCTCGCGCCCGACTTCTGCGACTACCTCAAGCGCCTGTGGCTCTACCGCGAGCAGGTGCACGTCGAGGAGGCCCCGTCCGCGCAGGGCGGCGTCGCCATCTGGGCCGAAGGCCCGTGGCGCGACGTGATCTGGTTCGAGATCCCCGTCCTGGCGATCGTCCAGGAGACCTACATGCGCGGCCGCGTGAAGAGCCTCGCCGAGGCCCGCCGCCGGCTGCGCCGCAAGATCGACGCGTTCGACCGCCACGCCGACTGGGGCTTCAAGGTCGCCGACTTCGGCCTGCGCCGCCGCTTCTCCGGCGCGTGGCAGGAGGAGGTCGTGCGCGAGTTCGCCGACCGCGGCCGCCGCATCTTCTCCGGCACGTCGAACGTCTACCTCGCCAAGAAGTTCGGCGTCTCGCCCATCGGAACGTTCGCGCACGAGCTCTTCATGGGCGTCATGGGCACCGACGTGCGCGTCTCCGAGGTCCAGCGCCGCACGCTCGACATGTGGGCGCACGAATACCGCGGCGAGCTCGGCATCGGCCTTTCGGACATCTTCGGCTTCCGCGCGTTCCTGCGCGACTTCGACCTCTACTTCGCCAAGCTCTTCGACGGCTGCCGCCACGACTCGGGCGACCCGTTCACGTGGGGCGAGATGCTCATCGCGCACTACAAGAAGCTCCGCATCGACCCGCGCACCAAGACCGCCTGCTGGAGCGACAGCCTCGACACGAAAAAGGCGCTCGCCATCGCGCGGCGCTTCCACGACCGCATCAAGGTCACCTTCGGCATCGGGACGCACCTCACGAACGACACGGGCGTCGAGCCGCTCTCGATCGTGATGAAGCTCACCGAGAGCAACGGCCACCCCGTCGTGAAGCTCTCCGACTCCATCGGCAAGTCCATGTGCAACGACGCCTCGTTCGTCGAGTACGTCAAGCAGCAGTACGACTGGAAATCCATCGACGACCCCTAATCCGCGAGGATGCCGCCGCGCAACTTCGTCGCGGGCGGCATCCATCGTTTCTCCGCTTCGCTCCGGAAAACCCCGGAACAGCAAGAATTGCACCGAAACACGAAATGCCGCAGAATCCCGGCCCATCAACGAAACCCATTCCCAAGACATGAAGAAGACAGCTTTGATCACCGGCATCACCGGCCAGGACGGCGCCTACCTCGCGCGCTTCCTCCTCTCCAAGGGCTACGACGTCTGCGGGCTGCTCGCCCGCCGCTCCACCCCGACCACCTGGCGCCTCGAATACCTCGGCGTGCTCGACAAGGTGCGCCTGATCGACGGCGACCTCACGGACATCGCGTCGATCGTCCGCGCGCTGCTCGACTGCAAGCCCGACGAGGTCTACAACCTCGGCGCGCAGAGCTTCGTGGCGACGTCGTGGGCGCAGCCCATCCTCACCGCGAACGCGACGGGCCTGGGCGCCCTCAACATCCTCGAGGCGATCCGGCAGGTCCGCCCGGAGGCGAAGTTCTACCAGGCGTCGACCTCCGAGATGTTCGGCAAGATCCAGGAGCCCGTGCAGAGCGAGAAGACGCCCTTCTACCCGCGCAGCCCCTACGGCGTCGCGAAGCTCTTTGCGCACTGGTCCACGATCAACTACCGCGAGAGCTTCGGGCTCTTCGGCTGCTCCGGCATCCTCTTCAACCACGAGTCGCCGCTGCGCGGCATCGAGTTCGTGACGCGCAAGGTCACGGACGCCGTCGCGCGCATCAAGCTCGGCGCGCCGTCGCGGGACGGGGGCGGCATCCAGAAAGACCTGCACCTCGGCAACATCGACGCGAAGCGCGACTGGGGCTTCGCCGGCGACTACGTCGAGGCGATGTGGGCGATGCTGCAGCAGCCCGAGCCGGACACCTACGTCGTCGCCACCGGCCGCACGACCACGGTGCGCGACATGTGCCGGATCGCGTTCGAGCACGTCGGCCTCGACTACGAGAAGTACGTCGTCGTCGACCCGAAGTTCTACCGCCCGGCCGAGGTCGACGTCCTCCTCGGCAACCCCGCCAAGGCCAGGGCGAAGCTCGGCTGGGAGTCGAAGACCTCCCTCGAGGAGCTCATGAAGATGATGGTCGACGCCGACCTCGAGAGAGTGAAAAGAGAGCTGTAAGGATCCGCTCCGCGGCGGCGCGCCGCCGCGGAGCGGATCGCGTGGACTGCCCCCCCCTTTTCTTTGCGAACGGCCTGTGGTAGACTCGTTTGCGTTCACCGACCACGAAAAAGGCTTGGCAATGGCAACGGCAATCAAGGCGATTCCCACGCTCAAAGGCCGCGAGGCGCGTTCGTTTCTGCGCCGCGCGGACATGGTCGAACGCACCCGCCAAGGTGCGTCCGGCAATCGGAACGACCATCCTTTCTGCCGCATGGCCCGGAGCATTTTGAAACGTTCCGGCGTCGGCAAGTAGAATCGCGTTCGGTCCCGATGTCGTTTCTGGCGGACAAATGCACGTTCTGCGAATTGACGGAAAGCGTCCTCTCCGCTTGCCGTCCGTTTTCCTGCGGAAACGAGGATTTGGACGACTTTTTCGCGCACGACGCCACGCGCTACGCGCATTTCCTGATGGGAAAGACCTATTGTTTCCGGCTGGTCAAGGATCCCGGAACCATCGTTTGCGCATTTACCGTCTCGAACGACAGCATTCGCATCTACGACCTCCCTCGCGGGCGGCGGGACCACATGAAAAGGCTCACGCACCACGAGAAACCCCTCCGGCGTTATCCCGGCGTTCTGCTCGGCCGCCTCGGCGTCGGCGCAGAATTCGCGGGACGAGGAATCGGAAGCAAAACGCTGGACTTCGTCAAGGGCTGGTTCTATTCTTCTGAAAACAAGACCGGCTGCCGGTTCGTCATCGTCGACGCCGTAAACGAACCTCGAATCGTCTCCTTTTATGAAAGGAACGGATTCCATCCCCTCTTTTCTTCCGAAGAGCAAGAGTTTCTCTACACGGGCGGCAAAAAAGGCGAACCCGTCGACCTTTCGACCCGACTCTTGTACTTCGATCTTCTCGAATTGCAGAAATCCGATTCTTGATTCCCGATTCCGTTCGTCTTTGCCTCTGCCCACAAGGTGCATCCGATCCTGTTCCATCTCGGCCCCTTCACCCTGCACAGCTACGGGCTGTGCATGGCGCTGGGCATCCTCTGCGCCTACTGGTTCCTCGCGAAGCTGGCGGCGCGGCGCGGGATCGCGTCCGAGTCGCTCGCGAACCTCGTCGTGGCGCTGGTGTTCGTCGGCCTGGCGGGCGCGCGGACGTTCTACGTGGCGGAGCACTGGAGCGCGCTGTTCGCCGGCGACCCGGCCGCGGCGGTCCGCATCTGGGAGGGCGGGCTCATGTTCTACGGGAGCATCGTCTTCGGCGCGGCGGGGCTCGTCCTCTGGTGCCTGTGGCGGCGCCAGCGCGTCCTGGAATGGCTCGACCTGTTCGCCGTCGCCGTCCCGCTCGGGCAGGCGTTCGGCCGCGTGGGCTGCTTCCTGAACGGCTGCTGCTGGGGCCGTGCGTGCGAGACAGCGCTCTCCGTGCGCTACCCGGCGCATTCGGCGCCGTGGCGCGAACAGCTCGACGCCGGGCTCCTCCTGCCCTTCTCGGACGGCTCGCTGCCCGCGCGCTCGCTGCCCGTCCTGCCGACGCAGCTCTTCGAGGCGGCCGGCTGCCTCGCGCTCTTCGTGCTGCTGCTGTGGCTCTTCCGCCGCCTGCACCCGGCGTCGGACGCCGGGAAGCCCGCGCGCTTCCCGGGCGCGATCGCCGCCGGCTACTTTCTCGGCTACGGCGCGATCCGCTTCGTGGACGAGATCTTCCGCGCGGACGAGCGCCTGCACTTCGGGTGGTTCTCGATCTCGCAGTCGATCAGCATGGCGCTCTGGGCCCTCGGCCTCGCGCTCCTCGCGCGGCTGGCGCTGGCCCGGCGCGCCCCGAACCCGTAGCGCGGCCATGTCGGACCCGGCCCGCCGGAAGCCCGCCGAGGACGGCGGATACCGCCACGTGCTGCGCCTCGTCGTCCCGATGGTGCTCAGCAACGCGGCGTTCACCGTGATGCAGTTCACCGACCGCGTGCTCGTCACGCGGTTCTCGTCGGACGCGATCCAGGCGGCCCTCCCCGCCGGCATCCTCACGTTCTGCCTGCTGAGCCTCTTCTCCGCGACGGCCGGCTACGCGGGGACGTTCGTCGCGCAATACCACGGCGCGGGCGACCGGCGCGCGACGATCCGCTCCGCCGCGGCCGGCGTCTGGCTCACGGTCCTCTTCCTCCCGTTCTTCGCGGCGCTGCTGCCGCTCTGCTCGTGGATCCTCTCGCTCGCCGCGCGCGACGCGGCGCTCTTCGCGCTCGAGGACCGCTACGCGTTCTGGATGCTCCTCGGCGCGGCGCCCGTTTCGCTGCACTGGGTGCTCTCGGGCTACCTCACCGGGCGCAACCGCGTCGTCGCGAACGCGCTCGTCACCGTGGCGGGGTGCGCCGCCAACGTCGCCCTCGACATCTGGCTGATCTTCGGCGGGTGGGGCGTCCCCGCGCTCGGGCTCGAAGGCGCCGGCATCGCGACGTTCGCCTCCGTCGTCCTCCAGGACCTCGTCCTCCTCGCGATCGTCTTCGCGGAGCGCGACGTGCGCGCGACGCCTCGCCGCGAGCTGCTCCGCCCCGACTGGGGGCTCGTGCGCCGCATCGTGCGCTTCGGCCTGCCGGCCGGCGTGCAGCTCTGCTTCGACATGGCGAGCTTCTCGGTGTTCGTCCTGCTCACGGGGCGGCTCGACGAACTCTCGCTCGCGACGAGCAACGTCGCCTTCTCGATCAACAACCTCGCCTTCGCCCCGCTCCTGGGCTTCAGCAACGTCGCCTCGATCCTCGCCGGACAGTTCCAGGGCGCGGAAAAGCCGAAGCTCGCGCAGGGCTCCGTCATGCGATGCCTGCGCCTCGCGTGGTCCTACATGGCGGTCTGCGCGGTCGCCTTCGTGCTGCTGCCCGAAACGCTCCTCGGCGCGTTCCGCTCGCCCGACGCGCCCTACACCGCCGCGGAGATGGCGGCGCTCGGACGTACGCTGCTGGCGATGCTCGCCGCGTGGGGGATGTTCGACACGATGAACGTCGTCTTCCTCGGCGCGCTCAAGGGCGCGGGCGACACGCGCTTCGCGATGGCGTGGCTGCTCGGCACCGAGTGGGCGCTCTACGTCCCGGCCGTCGCGCTCGCGATGGTCGCGTTCCACGGCGGCATCCTCGCCGCGTGGTGGATCCAGCTCGCCTACATCGTTCTGCTCTCCACGGGCCTCTACGTGCGCTGGCGCCGCGGCAGGTGGATGTCCATCAAGCTCGTCGAACCCGCATGACGGACGCCCCCGGCCAGCCCGCGGCCGCGCTGCCGGTCCTCGCGCACCGCGACGCGATCGCGGCGGCGGTCGAGCGCAACCCGGTCGTGGTCGTCTGCGGCGAGACCGGCTCCGGAAAGACCACGCAGATCCCGCAGATCTGCCTGGCGGCCGGGCGCGGCGCGCGCGGCCGCCGCATCGCGGTCACGCAGCCGCGCCGCCTGGCGGCCGTCACGGTCGCGGAGCGCGTCGCGCAGGAGCTCGGCGCGGACCGCAACCTCGTCGGCTGGCAGCACCGCTTCGCGAAGAGGATTTCGCGCGAGAACCGGATCAAGTTCATGACGGACGGCATCCTCCTCTCGGAGCTGCGGTCCGACCCGCTCCTGCGCGCCTACGACACGGTGATGGTGGACGAGGCGCACGAGCGCACGCTCAACGTGGACTTCGTCCTGGGCTGCCTCAAGCGCATCCTCCCGCGCCGCCCCGACCTGCGCGTGATCGTCTCCTCCGCGACGCTCGAGACGAAGGCGTTCTCCGACTTCTTCGGCGGCGCGCCCGTGCTCGCGATCCCCGGCCGCGCGTTCCCCGTCAAGGTCCGCTGGCGCCCGCCGCCCGGCGAGGACCCCGACCTGCCGGCCGCCGTCGCGGACGCGGTCGAGGAATGCCTCGCCGGCCCCTACGAGGGCGACGTCCTCGTCTTCCTCCCCGGCGAGCGCGACATCCGCGCCGCGGCCGAGACGGTCGAGGGGCGCCGCCTGCCGCACGTCGTCGCGCTGCCGCTCCTCGCGAGCCTCCCGCCCGCCGAGCAGCGCCGCGCGTTCCGCACGGTCCCCGGCACGACGCGCGTCGTGCTCGCGACGAACGTCGCCGAGACCTCGGTCACGATCCCGGGCATCCGCTACGTCGTCGACTCGGGCCTGGCGCGCGTCTCGCGCTACAACCCGCGGGCCTGCGTCAAGCGCCTCCACGTCGAACCCGTCTCGCAGGCGAGCGCCGAGCAGCGCAAGGGCCGCTGCGGCCGCGTCGGGCCGGGCGTGTGCATCCGGCTTTACGCCGAGGAGGACTTCGCGCGCCGCCCCGCGCAGACCGACCCGGAGATCCGCCGCGCCTCGCTCGCCGGCACGATCCTCTCGATGCTCGACTGGAAGCTCGGAGACATCGCGGACTTCCCCTTCCTCCAGCCCCCCGCCGCGGCGGCGGTGTCGGAGGGCCGCAAGCAGCTGCTCCTGCTCGGCGCGGCAACGGGCGAGGGGCTGGCGCCCCTCCCCGGACCCCACCCCGAAATGCGGGGCTCTGGCAGGAGGGGTTCGGGGAGGGCGGAGCCCTCGCCCGTCGCCAAGCCGCATGGCGGCTTGGCGATCACGCCGCTTGGAAGGAAGCTCGCGCGTCTCCCGCTCGACCCCGCGCTCGGCCGCATGCTCCACGAGGCCGCGGCCGAGGGCGTGCTGCGCGACGCGCTCGTCGTCGTCTCCGCGCTCGCCGCGGAAGACCCGCTCCTGCGCCCCGCCGACAAGCAGGAGGCCGCCGCGCAGGCGCACGCGGCGTTCCGCGACAAGGCGTCCGACTTCGCCGGCATCGTCGCGCTCTGGCGGCACTACCACGACCCGCACCACCCGATGTCGCGCTCCGCCGCGCGCCGCGACTGCCAGAAGAATTTCGTCTCCTGGCGCCGCCTCTGCGAGTGGGAGGACGTCCGCGACCAGCTCGAGCGCCTGCTCGCGGCGGACGGTCTGGACGTCGCCTCCGCCTCCGGCGGCGCAGACGCCCTCCACCGAGCGCTCCTCTCCGGCCTGCTCCCGAACATCGGCGTCTGGGACGCCGAGGAAAAGGAGTACCGCGGCGCGAACGGCGCGCGCTTCCGCCTCTGGCCCGGCTCCGGCCTCGCCAAGGCGAAGACCCCGCCGCCGTGGATCGTCGCCGCGGAGCTCGTCGACACCTCGCGCCTCTGGGCGCGCCGCGCCGCCGCCATCGACCCGGCGTGGATCGAGCCGCTCGCGCGCGGCGCCGTCCGCTACGCCTACTCGGGCGAATCGTGGGACGCGAAGACCGGCACCGCGCGCGCCACGCGCCGCGCCGCGCTCTGGGGGCTCACGGTGCAGGACGGCGTCCGCTGCGACCTCGCCCCCGCGAACCCGGAGCTCTCCCGCTCGATCTTCATCCGCGAGGGGCTCGTCCTCGGCGCGTTCCCGAAGCCCGTCCCGCCGTTCGTCCGCCGCAACCTCGAAACGATCGCGCTCGCCACCGAGGCCGCCCGCAAGGCGCGCACGATGTCCTACGAGCGCGAGATCGACGCCTGGTGCGAACGCTACGACGCGCTCCTGCCGCGCGAATGCGTGAACGTCCCCGCGCTGCGCGACTGGCTCGCCGCGCGCCCGCCCGCCGCCGCCGACCGGCTCCTCCTCCCCCGCCCCCGCGAGTCCGACCGCACCGATCCGGGCCAGTTCCCGGACCATGTCGAAGTCAATGCGCAATGCTCAATGCGCAATGCGCAAAACCGGGACATGCCGGCAGTCCGGGGAGGGGTTCGGGGAGGGGCGCAGCCCCTCTCCCGTCCGTCGCGCCTGCCGCTCTCCTACGAGCACGCCCCCGGCTCCGAAGACGACGGCGTCACCTGCACGCTGCGTCCCGCCGACACGGCGCTCGTGCCACTATTGGGCGGCGACCGTCTCGTGCCCGGCCTGCTGCGCGCCAAGGTGCTCTACCTGATCCGTTCGCTGCCGCACTCCTCGCTCACGCTCCTCGCCGCCGCCACCGCGGACCTCACCGGAGCGCCCGTCCGCGCGCTCGACACCGACGCCATGGCGGACGCGGTCCTGCCGCTCCTTCCGCCCGACGGCCCGCTCGCCGAAGCGCTCGTGCGGCTCCTCGCGTCGCGCTTCGGCGTCCGGCTCCCGCTCGGCTACTGGCGCGACGCCGACCTGCCCGCCCCGATGCGCATGCGCTGGCGCGTCGCCGACCGCCGCGGCCGCGAGCTCTTCGCCACGCGCGACGAAGCCGAGATCGCCGACTTCCGCGCCGAGCACGAACGCCTCGCCCCCGGCTCGCTCCCCTCCCCCGCCGAGCTGCTCTTCGGCGACGATCCGCCGCCCGGACTCGAACCCGTCGAAATCGCCCGCGTCGGCTCGCGCGCCGTACGCGCCTTCCCTGCGCTGGAAACGCCCGCGGAAGGGGGTGGGGTTCGGGGAGGGGCGCA
>JAFPUX010000145.1 GCA_017413145.1 Kiritimatiellia bacterium
CTCCGCCGTCTTGATTCGCCGCTCCGCCGTGGCGTCCGCCTCGGCAAGGCGTCCTTCAAGGTCGGCTATCTTCTCCAGGTCCTTGTCCTTCTTCGACTTCTCGTAGGAGAGGACGGTCTGGATGAGTGACTTGTACTCATCGCGAAGTTCGCGGATGTCCGAGATTTCGTTCTCCAGTTCGCTCCGCGTCTCGCGGATGAGACGCTTCTCGATGTCTGCGGCTTTCTTCGATGCGGAATCGGCCTCGTCCATGCTGGCGTGTTTCTCGCTCCGCCCCGTCTCGACCTTCTCCTCCAGCTGCTCGTGTTCGGTCTTGCCGCCGGTCAAGGCGTCCTTGTCGCCGTCCCGTATCGCCGCGAGACGTTTACGGGCGTCGGCGATCTTCTTCATCGCGTCGGATATCTTCTCGCCGTTCTGCTCGATCTCCTCGGAGGACTTGTTCATCCTGAACGTGACCGTGTGCCAGGCGTTAACCCACCAGCCGCAGAGGGACTTGTTCTCTTCGTCAAGCTCCGAGATGTTCTTCCGCAGCTCGGAAATCTCGCCCTCTATCTGATGGATCGCCTGCGCCTTCATCGCCTCGTTGAAGCGGCTCTGCGCGTCGGCGGCCATCGAGATGGACTTTGACGCATGGTCGACTGCTATTCCGAGGTCGCCGTAGCGTCCCTTGAGCTGCCCGGCGAGTTTTTCCGCCTCCGCCATCTCCGCATTCGAGAGGTTCTCCTTCTCCGCCAATTGCGTCAGCCGCTCCATGCGGAGCTGGTCCGTCGAGCGGAGCTGGTCTCCCTTGTCGCGGAGTTTGCCCATCTCGTCGGACAGTTTCGCAGTGTGCTTCGTGGCCGATGCCATGTAAGCACACAGACCGCCCAAGGCGGCGACGACGCCGATCAGCACCCAAGTTATCGGGATTGCGCAGAATGCGGTCGCCGCTGCGGACGCCGCGAGGTAGCCCGCCGCCACGACCTTGGTGGTCGCGGCCAAGGCGACGTTCGCAGTAGCCGCGACGCCCGCCGTCAGCGCGGCTTTCGCGTGGGACAGGGTCAATGCCCGACCGACCGCAGCGAACGCCACGTGCGCCGCCGTAGCCGCCTTTGCCGCGATTGTGCCGATTGTCTCGGCTGCGGCGTGCGCCTTTGCGCTCACAGTGGCGGCTATAGTGGCCGAATTTAGCCCCTTGAGCGCCGCCGTAACCGCCGCGAAGCGGCTGGCGATGGCGGATTTCGCCGCCGCAGCCGCCTCTGCGTTCGACATTAGGACGAGACTCGCCGCTATCTGCTTCGCGCGGCTGTCTATCGGCAGGTTCAGGGCGGCGAGAAGCCGCGATGTTCCGACCATAGCCGGTATCGCCGCGTTCCTGTAGTCCGCAAACGCCCTCGCCATGAGCGAGAACGCCCCCTGGACGAGTACGCCCTTGCCCGCAAGAGCCGCCTGGACTCCGGCGAACGCGGAGAACACGCCAGACAAGGCGCCGATGCCGCCCGAAAGCACACGGCTCACGGTGCCGATAGTGAGCAATACGGCGCCAAGCGCGGCTATCGAGCCCGCCGTCACCGCAATGGAGGCGACAAGCCCCTTGTTCTCCTCGATCCACTTGGTGAACGAGTTTATTACCGCCGTTATCCGCTCCACCATCGGCTTGATGGTGGAGTTCAAGGCCTCGCCCGTCGCGTTCATCGCGCCCTCGACCGCCGACTGGAAGAGGCGGAACGAGCCGCCTATCC
>JAFPUX010000018.1 GCA_017413145.1 Kiritimatiellia bacterium
CGTCGTCGAAGCCGCGGACGTACCAGTCGCCGTCCCACGCCTCCTTGTTGAGCGCGTCGTTGATCGCCGAGGCGCGCGAGAGGGCGTCCATCGCGGCGGGGGCGTCGCCGAGCCAGCCGTAGAGGTGCGCCATCTGCTGGAGGGCCTCGCTGTAGGCCATCGAGAGCCAGACCGATTCGCCCTTGCCGCCCTTGCCGATGCCGGTGAGGGAGTCGTTCCAGTCGCCGAACTTGATGAGCAGCAGCCGGTGCGATCCCTTGTTGCGCTCGAGGAAGTCGAGCGCGCGTTGGATGTGCCCGAGGACGGTCGCCTTGCCCTTGTCGTAGAACGGGACCTCGACCTTGAGGAAGTCCTTCTCGCCCGTTTCGCGCAGGTAGGCGCAGAGCGTGAAGACGAGCCAGAGCGCGGAGTCGGAGTACTCCTTCGTGTCGATCGGGTTCCAGCCGCGCAGCGCGAGGCCGGAACTGTACTGGTGGCGCAGCGCGGTGAGGAGGATTTCGCGCGTGCGCTCCGGGTAGAACGACGAGCAGCCCATCGCGTGCTGCACGATGTCGCGGTAGCCCATCCAGCCCCAGCGGCACCACTCGGCGCCGAAGAGCGCCTGCTGCTTGTGCCACGCGTTGAAGGTGGAGTTGAAGACCGGGTCGGGCGTCCGGGCGGCGTTGCGCGCGGCGAGCGCCTTCTTGGCGGCGACGAGCGCCGCGAACTTCTTTTCGACCGCCGCGAGCCCCTTCTTCGCGGCGGCCGCCGCGTGCGCCTCGGAGTCGCTCACGCCGAGGACGAGGTTGATCGTCACGGTCTCGCCGGGCTTCACCTTGCCCAGGTCGAACTGCAGCGCGGCGATGGTGGCGTCGGACGAGCCGACGGACCCCGTGCAGCGGCCCTTCACGACGGCTTCGGGCTCGTTGAGCTGGTTGTAGGTGCCGACGAAGAAGTCCTTGGAGCCGTCGAAGCCGTCGATCTTGCGGTCGGCCGCGAGGAAGCCCGTCTGCCACGGGTGCGGCGTCACGAACGGGTGCTTCGTGAAGACCGCCATGTTGCGCTTCGCGTCGAGCCGCGAATTGCGGTAGAACATGTCGCCGTAGGAATTGAACCCCCACATGTACTTGAACGAGATCTGCTCGTAGACGAAGACGGTGAGGTCGCGGGCCTTCGACGGCGCGAGCTTGATCGTCCAGTATTCCGCGGGCTCGTCGCCGGCGGGGACGAAGACGCGGAACGAGGCGTCGACGCCGTCCGTCGTGTTCTCGATGACCGTGTAGCCGAGGCCGTGGCGGGCGCGGAAGCGCGTGGGTTTGGCCTTCACGGGCTCCCAACCGACGTTCCAGAACTTGCCCGTCTTGTTGTCGCGGACGTAGACGAGGCGGTTCAGGAACGTGTCGCGGCCGTAGACGTCGAAGTCGCAGATGCGGCCGATGCCCTGCGAGAGCTTGGTCATCTCGAAGGAGCCGATCTGGTAGTCGGTGTAGCCGGCGCCGGTCTGCTGGACGTTGCCCAGGAGCTGCTTGTTCCAGAGCATGTTGTCGAACGGGCGGGGCGTGTCGGGGCGCGTGACGA
>JAFPUX010000146.1 GCA_017413145.1 Kiritimatiellia bacterium
GCAGGTCGATTCGCTGCTCGGCCCCGGCCAGGACCCGCACGTCTACGAGCCGACGCCGCGCCAGGTCTCCGCGCTCGCGGCGTCGCGCTTCTTCTTCCGAACGGGCATGCCGTTCGAGGACGCGCTCGCGGCGCGCGCCGCCGCGAAGTATCCCGGCGTGAAGATCGTGGCGCTCGAGCCCGGAAACCACGAAGAACACGACCACGGGCACGGCCACGACGAGGCCGCGGTGCACGGCTGGCTTTCGCCGCACAACCTCGAGGCCTGGGCGCACGCGGTCGCCGACGAGATCGAGGCCGCCGATCCCGCGGAGCGGGCGGCGGTCGAACGCCGCCTCGCCGCCTGGATCGACGCGCTGGACGCCGAGGAAGCCGCAACCCGCGCCGCCGTGGCGGGGTCCGGCGTCCGCGCTTTCGTGGCGTGGCATCCGGCCTACGGCGCGTGGGCCGGATGTTTCGGGCTCGAGCAGATCGCGCTGGAGGCGGACGGCAAGCAGCCCGGCCCGCGGACGCTCGCCGCCGCGCGCGAACGCATCGCCGCGACGGGCGCGAAGACGATGCTCGTCCAGAACGGCGCCGAAGCCGCCCGCGCGGCGGAGTTCGCGCGAGACGCCGGGCTCCGAGTCGCCGTCGTCCCGCCGCTCGGCGACGACCCGCTCGAAACCCTCCGCCTTCTCCGCGGGGCCGTGTCCGGCGATTGACGCCGCGCGCCCCGTTCCGCCGCGCGGCGACGGCGGTTTTCGCGTGACTTCGGCGCGGGAATCTGCTACGATTTTCCCCGTCCGCGCGGCATTCCGCCGCGCCGTCCCGATCCGTCAAAGGAACCGACCATGCAAAAGAACGCGATCATCCTCCTTCTCGGCCTCGCCGTGGTCGTGCTGCTCGTGCTCGTCCTCCGGACGAACCCGTCGGAGAAACCGCCGGCCTACACGGACGACGACGTCGGGAAGCTGGTCGTCGGCGCGGACGGCGCCACGAACGTCGTCGTGAAGACCGAAACGAAGACGGGCGACGGGACGAAAACGGAATACGGGCTCGCGCCGCTCGTCCGTTCGGTCGAGCGCCGCCCGCTCGAACCGGAGGCGACGAAACGCCTCCACGACGGACCGGTGGTCGTCACCGCGCTGTTCGAAGCGGCCGGCCGCGCGGAGCACGGCAGCTACGGCAAGACGATCCGCGGAAGCTACGTCTACGCCACGACGGTCAAGGCCCGCTCGGAAATCCTTTCGAAGACGGCGGACGCGGAAACCGGCGGCATCCGCGTCGTGGAGAAGCGGACGTTCCTCCAGGCCCGCGACCAACTCGGGCTTTCCGATCTCGACGCGGCGATCGACCTGGAGACGCTTCCGGTCGGACAGGTCAAGTCGTTCGCGGACGGCGCGGTCGACGTGATCGGGGGGATCGCGCTCGTCCTCACGCAGGGGGCCGCCGCGCCTCTCGTCGCGGAGGCCAAGGCGGCGGTCGAAGCCGGCTTCGCGGCGCTGCACGCCCTCGACGGCGCGTCCGCCCGCGGGCTGCTCGGGGCGTTCGGCGTCGAAATCCCGGGCGATCTCGACGCGTTCGTCCGTCGGCGGCTCGAACGGATCGCCGGACGCGAGCTCGAAAACGTCAAGGTCGCGCTCCAGTCCATCGAAGGCAAGACGTTTCTCGTCACCTACGCGCAGGCGGCGGACGGCATGCCGCTCAACGTCGATTTCGTCCGCGAAGGCGGCGGGCCGATTTCGGACGCCGAATGGGAAATCCTCCGGAGCGCGAACGCCTTCCTCGACGCGAACGCCGTGCCGGACGCGCGCTGCCGCCCCGGCGACTCGTGGACGATCTGGGCGGACGAGGCGCAGGAGCTCTTCGGCGCGGCCGGCGCAGGCCGGGCGGAAGGCGAAATCCGCGTGACGCGCGCCGAGGACCGGCCGGACGGCGCCTGGACGCTCCGGATCGAGCCGTCCGAAATCTCCTTCAAGAGCGAAGACGGGACGACCGCCGGCCTGTTGCGGGTCAAGGACGGCAACGGAATCGTCGACGCGGAAAACGCTTCGGTGGAGTCGCTCCAGGCGACCGCCGGAGGAAATCTCCGGTTCCTCGACCGGAAGCGCCACGCGATGTTCTTCGATTTCGTGAAGAAGATGAACGGCGACGCGAACCTGCGGTTCGTCCTCTCGGTCGATCCGGCGGAGTAGGAGACGCGCGTGGACGAATCCCCGGCCACAGTTCCGCGGCGCGGTCGCGTCCTCCGCGGCGACGGCTTCCGCCTGGAACACCGCAATTCGGTCTCCGTCGGATCGGACGGCGGTTGCGACGTGGTGGTCGAGGGGGCCGATCCGCGCCACGCGGAGCTGCGCTGGGATCCGGACCGGGGCGCCTGGTTCCTCCGCGACGATTTGACGCCCGGCAAGACGTACCTGAACGCCGATCCCATCGCCGACGGCCGGCTCTTCGAAGGGGACGTGATCGGCATCGCCGGCGTCAAGCTGCTGTTCGCGGGCAAAAGGCTCCGCGAGCTGAAACCGGACGATCCCCGCGGCACGACCGTCGCGGTCCGCGGCCTGTCCGCGTCGGCGCGGGCCCGCGACGGCGGCGGGACGAAACTGCTGGACGGCGTTTCGTTCGAGGTGGAGGCGGGTTCGTTCACGGCCATCCTCGGTCCGAGCGGCTTCGGAAAGTCGACGCTCATCCAGCGCCTGGCCGGGTTTCCCCTGGACGGCGAGGTCCGCGGGGACGTCTTTCTCGGCGGCGAGCGCCTCGTTCCCGGAGATCCGCGGCTTCTGCGTTCCGTGGCCTACCTTCCGCAGTCGGTGGAGGATTCGCTGCATCCCGGTCTTTCCGTCCGGGAAACCATGGAGGATTTCCGGCGTTGCCATCTCGCCCCCGGCGCCGATCCGGATTTCGCCGCCGCGCTGGACGCCGTCCAGATGAAATGGTCCGTGTTCGCGGACAAGCCGGTTCGGGAGCTGAGCGGCGGCGAGAAGCGGCGGCTGGCGCTCGCGCTCGAACTCCTCCGGGATCCGAAGCTCCTCCTGCTCGACGAGCCGACGGCGGGCCTCGACCCGGCGGCCGAAGCGGGTGTCATGGCGTTGCTCCGCCGGCTGTCGGGGCCGGGAAAGAAGACGGTCCTGTGCGCCACGCACGTCCTCGGAAGCCTGGCCGAATGCCGGAACGTCCTCGTCATGGCCCCCGGCGGCCGCATCGCGTTCCACGGGACTCCGGCCGGCGCCCTGGCGCATTTCGGGGCCGGCGACTGGCTTTCCGTCTACCGCAGGCTCTCGGACCGGGACTGCCCTCCCTGGAAGTGCGTCGAACCCGGCGAGCCGGCGCCGCGCGAACCGGGGAAACCGAACGGAGGTCCCGCCGCGCCGGCGCGCGCCGCTTTCGCCGCGACGTTCGCCCGGCTCTTCCGTTCCGCCTTCCGCAAGCGGAATCTGCCGCTTTTCGCCGGCGTTCCCGTCGCAGTCTCGCTCCTTCTCCTGCTCGCCAGCGGTTCGCTGTTCGACGACCGCGAGGAGGGCACGGTCTACTTCTGCATGGCCGTCGCGATGTTCTGGTTCGGCCTGAGCGGGTCTTTCCGCGCGCTCGTCTCCGAACGGGTTCCGAAGCGCTGTCTCGACCGGATGCGCGGGATGCCGCTCGGGCGGTACTTCGCGGCCCACGTCGCGTTCGCGCTGTTTTCGTCGTTCGTCCAGTCCCTCCTGTTCGTCCTGCCGGTTTTCGCGTGGCGTCTCGGGCACGCCCCGGACTTCGCGCCCGGCGCGTTTCCGGCCTTCTGGTTCGACCTGGCGCTCGTCGGCTTCTGCGGCGGGTGCGCCGGTCTCGCCGTGAGCGCCGCCGCGAAAACGGAACTCTACGCGGCCTGGTCGCTGCCGCTCGTCGCGATACCGGTGCTGTTCCTGAGCAAGCCGGTCCTGGAAGGCGGACGCGGGAAGCCGTCCGGCGTCCTCCGAGCCGTCGAGTGCGCCATGCCGACGCCGTATCCGCAGACGCTGCTCGAAACGACGATGGACCGGGCGAAGGCGTACGCCGGTACCGGCATGCCGCTCGACCGGTGGCGCCGGCGTCCGGACAAGCGGGACCCGAAGACGGGCGCGGTCGTCCGGGACGCGGCGGGCAAGCCCGTCCCGGACCGGAGCTGGTCGGACAAGCACGTCCTGGACGTGTTGCGGTTCTTCGCCCTCGTGGCGGGATACGCCGTCGTCTGTTCGGGACTCGCGTTCGCCCTCCAGGACTGGCGCGAACGCCGTTGGGACGGACGTTGAACCCCTTTTGGAAGACCTCTCGATGAATATCGCCGTTCTCGGACCCTCCCAATCCGGCAAGACCTGCCTCGCCGTCGGTCTTGCGAACACCTCGTACGGAAAACGGCCGTTCCGCCGGGCGTTCGTGGCGAAAGCCCTCGAGGACTCGAGCGATCTCCTCAACCGGTTCCGGAAACAGATCGAGGGCTCGAAATGGCCGCTCGGAACCGATGAAACGGACACGCTCCATTTCGTCTTCCAGCGGAAAGGGGAGTCGGTCCCGATCCGTTTCAACGACTACAAGGGCGAGCGGTCGGCGGACCCGGACTTCCTGAAGAAACTGGATCTGGGAAAACTGGGAAGCGGGGACGGGGTCGTCCTTCTCGTCAATCCGGGATTCAACTTCGACTGCGTCCGCGAGGCGGACGGAACGGTCCGGTTCGCCGAGGACTTCGAAGTGGCGGCCGGCGCGAAGCCGGAGGGACACGCCACCGTCTCCGCGTTCGACGATTCGCCCCTCGCGCGCCAGTGGCTCGCCGACCGGCTGCACGTCTACGAACAAATCGTCGAGAGACTGGAAACGGACGACGAAGGCGGGAACAAATCGGACAAGCCCGTCGTCGCGCTCGCGGTGACGGCGTCCGACCGGTTGCGGCGGAAGGGGGATCTGCGCTACCTCCGTCCGCGCTTCCTCGCCTTTCTCGAGCAGATCGAAAACAAGCTCGAGACCGCGGGCTTCCGGTGGAAGCGGTTCGAGGTCTCCGTCACGGGGTCGCTCGAAGACCAGTCGAAGCCGAAGCTGGCGAGCGGATTCGCCAACACGTCGTCCAAGCCGTTTGTGTGGCTTCTCGGCGAGCCGGGCCGCGCCGCGCGGCGGAAGACCGCGCGGCGGACGCTCGGCGTCGCGCTGGCGGCGGCGCTTTTCCTCGCCGGCCTCTACGGATGGGCCGAGGAGCGCAAGGCCGGCCGGGACGTCGCGGAACGGATCCGTTCCTGCAACGAAGCGCTCGGAAGGAGCCCCTTCGGCGCGGCCGACCTGAAGACGGCCGCCGGCGCGGTCGAAGCGCTCCGCGGGCATTCGGGATTCCACGCCGGAAAGGCGGCGGAAAAGGCGGCGGAACTCGAGCCGTCCGTCTGGAACCGGCAGGCGGATTTGATCGGGGAACGGATCCGCGCCGTCGAAGAATCGGACGGGAGGCTGGGATCGCGGAAGGATTTCGGCGAAATCGACGACCTGTTCGACGCCTTCGTCCCGGCGGCCGCGGATCCCGCCGCCGAACGCGGGAAGCTCCGCGCGGGTTGGGAGGCGAAGAAACCGGGGCTCTCGGACGCCCATGCCGAATGGGTCTTCGCCCACGAGGTCGAAGGTCCCTTGCGCGCCAGCGAAAACGGGCACGGCCTCGCCGCGATGGACGTGCTCTATCCCCTTTCCGACCGGATCCGCGGCCTCGACCCCAAGACCGACCGGCTCGTCGCCCGCAAAGCGGACCTCGCCGCCCGCCTGGACGCCCGGATCGGCGCGGAATGGCGCGATTTCGCGGTTCCCGACTTCGAAAAGGCCGCCTCGTCCGGGGCCTCGGACCGCGCGACGCGCGCGTTCGTCGCGCGGTTGGACGCCTGGAACCCCGCCACGGCGGACGGCGCTGCGGCGAAGGCCGCGTTGGCGGCGTCCGTGTCCGCCGCCGTTCCCGCGTGGCGGAAGGCCTACGAGACGGCGGCCTTCTCCGCGCGGACCGACGCCGCCGTCAAAAGCGGTTCGCCCGAAGAACTCGCCCGGCTTTTCCCCCCGCGGGTCGAGACGGGCGGATTCCTGGCGGCGGATTTCGTTTCGCGGCAGTGGAACGAACGCGGCCGGGCGGCGTTCGAGGCGGCCCGGACGGCCTACCTGGACGGCGTCGTCGCCCGCGTCGTCGGGCGGGGCGGACGCCCGGCCCTGGCCGCCGACGACCGCTCGGAACTCGACCGCACGGCGGCCGCCGTCGGGGAGCCCTGGGACGGCGCCGCGGCGCTGGACTACGTGGCGAAGGCCGTCGACGCGAAAGCGGCGGAATGGGAGGCGGCCTGCCGGAAGACGGCCGAACGGTGGATTGCGGCCGAAGTCCGGGCGGACCGGAAGCGGACCGGCCAGAACGGACTCTGGGACGCCTACGCGCGCTTCGTCCGGGACAACCGCGACAACCCGTTCGCCGACACGCTCGTCCGTTCCGCCGTCTACGCACAGGCGGAACGCTGGTTCGATTCCGACCTCGCTTCGTTCCGCGGACTCGACTGCGACGACGTCGCGTACCGGCGGCTCGCCGAGGCCGCCTTCGATCCGTTCAAGAACCTCTGCCGCGAAATCGCCCGGGACCGGAATCCGCTCCGGACCTCCTGGGCCTGGCATTTCGCGACGGCGTGCGACAAGGACGCGAACCTCGAGCGGATCGCGTCGTGCTTCCCGCAGACGCTGCACGTCACCGCCGTCGAAGGGACGGTCGAGTACTCCGACTACCGGGCGGGTTACTGGGGCACCGACCTGGACGCGTCGTTCCGGCTCGTCGCCTGGGACGGGACGGAGAAATCGTCCTGGAGGCTCCTCGATGACGCCACGCTGGAAAAAGACGACAACCGTTCCTGGGTGCGGTTTCCCGCGTCCGGCCGGTTCGAGATTTCCCTTTTCGACCGGATCGAAATCGACCTGTCGGCCGAAGACCGGAACTTGTCGCCCGGGCGGAATCTCGTGTGCCCGGTCGGCCGGTGGAGCCGGCAGGCGTGGTCGCGCGAATGGAAGGGGGGCGAGACGTTCGGCGGCACCTTCGATCTCGAGGCGGCGAGCATGTGGGGGCTCACGACGAAGGACTCGACGCCGTTCGCCGCCATCCGGCTGTCGGGGCGGCTGTCGGGCCGTTCCCCGGACGATTTCGCCGCCGACGCGAAACTGGCGGCCGAACGGGAGGAGAACGCGCGATGAACCTTTCCCTCGAACAGATCTTCTACGGCCGCGGGGAACGCGGCTACGGCGTCCTCGGCGCGTCGCCCGGCGGCCGGCCGCTGGCGCCGCGCGTGGAGGCTCTCTGCAATGCGGTCGGGACGCCCGACGCCGACTGGGACGGCGAACCGTTCCTGCTCTCCGTGCCCGAAGGCGGCCGCGTCGTCATGCTGTGCGGCCGCCGCGGCGCGCCGGACTCGATGGGCCGCGGGACGCTCTTCTTCCACGCGCTCGCCGCCGCGAAAGAAGATCTCGCCGCCGCCGGGGCGGACGCCTTCTCGCTGTTCGCGGACGGGGCGTTCGCGGACCGGCTCGCGGGCGGCGCCGTCGAGCCGGCGCGAATCGCTTTCGAGCCCGCCGGGGACGGCTCCGC
>JAFPUX010000019.1 GCA_017413145.1 Kiritimatiellia bacterium
CGCCCGCTGCCGCTCACGGACGAGCAGGCCGCGGCGCTGGCGCTCGTCCGCGAGGCGTGCGACGCCCCGGCGGACGGCCCGCCGCCACGCCCCGTCCTGATCCGCGGCGTGACCGCGAGCGGCACGACCGAAGTCTACCTGCAGGCCATCGCGGGCGAGCTCGCGAAGGGGCGCGGCGCGATCGTGCTGGTGCCGGAGATCGCGCTCACGCCGCAGACGATCCAGCGTTTCGCGGCGCGTTTCGGCGACACCGTCGCGGTGCTGCACAGCCAGCTCGGCGCGGGCGAGCGCCACGACGAATGGGCGCGCATCCGCGACGGCTCGGCGCGCGTCGTCGTCGGCCCGCGCTCGGCGCTCTTCGCGCCCGTGGAGAACCTCGGGCTCATCGTCGTGGACGAGGAGCACGAGCCGAGCTACAAGCAGGACGAGACGCCGCGCTACAACGCGCGCGACACGGCCGTCGTCCGCGCGCGCTTCGAGCACTGCGCGGTCGTGCTCGGCTCCGCGACGCCGTCGCTCGAGAGCTGGCGCAACGCGCAGGAAGGCAAGTACGCGCTCGCCACGCTCGCGCGCCGCGCGGTCGACGCCGCGGAACTGCCGCGGACGCTCGTCGTGGACATGCGCGGCGAGACGGCGAAGGCCGGCGGGAAGTTTCCGGTCTTTTCCGACACGCTCGTCGAGGCGATCCGCCGCCGGCTCGACCTCGGCGAGCAGACGATGCTCTTCCTCAACCGCCGCGGCTACGCGCCGGCGGTCTCGTGCCCCGCGTGCGGCCACCGCGAGGAATGCGACGACTGCTCGGTCGCCATGACGTGGCACCGCGACGACGGCGTGCTGCGCTGCCACGTCTGCGGCGCGTTCCGCCCGGCGCCGGAACGCTGCCCCGCGTGCGGCTGCCCGGACTACCGCTACGGCGGCCTCGGCACGCAGCGCGTCGAGGCCGTGGCGCGCAAGCTCTTCCCGCGCGCGGCGGTCGAGCGCATGGACGTGGACGTCACGACGCGCAAGAGCTCGCACGAGGAGATCCTCGGGCGCTTCCGCGCCGGCAAAACCGACATCCTCGTCGGCACGCAGATGATCGCCAAGGGGCTCGACTTCCCAAACGTGACGCTCGCCGGCATCCTCAACGCCGACGCCGGGCTCGCGATCCCCGACTTCCGCGCGGCGGAGCGGACGTTCCAGCTCGTCGCGCAGATGGCGGGGCGCACGGGCCGCGGACTGCGGCCGGGCGACGTGATCGTGCAGACGCTTTCGCCGGAGGAGCCGGCGATCGCGCTCGCGGGCAAGGAGGACTTCGAGGGCTTCGCTCGCGGCGAACTCGCGGAGCGCCGCGAACTGTGCTACCCGCCCTACGCGCACCTGCACTGCGCGACCTTCCGTTCGGAGAACCGGGAGGCCGCGGCGTCCGCGGCCGCGCGCTTCGCCGCGGCCGTCGGCCGCTCGGACCGGTACCTGCTCGGCGACCCCGCCCCCGCCCCGATCGAGAAGGCCAAGGGCGCGTGGCGCTTCCAGGTCTCGCTGCGCGGCCCC
>JAFPUX010000020.1 GCA_017413145.1 Kiritimatiellia bacterium
CGGGGTGCCGCACCCCGCCACGTCCGCGCGAGTCGGCCTTCCGGCACCGCCGCGGCTGCGGCGGCGCGGGTTTCACCGCCAAACTATTTCCACGGTGTGATTGACTGGATATGCCGAAATTTCAACAAATCCGTGTTGACCCCGTGCGGGCGCGCGTGGTATGCTTTCTTCGTCCCCCCCCGCGGACTCGGCGGAGCCGCCGCCCGGCGCGGAGCGATCTTCCGAATCCGATGAAACGCACCCTCCTTCTCGTTTTCCTGGCATTCGCCGCGTTCGGCGCGCGCGCCGGCGAACCGGCGCACGTCGCCGTCTGCGTCGGCGTGAACAAGTACGACACGGACTACGTCCCCCGCGACAACTGGCTGAAGGGCTGCGTGGCGGACGCCAGCAACCTGTGGACCAACCTCACGCAGCGCGGCGAGTGGACGCCCGGGAGCGCGACGCTGCTGCTGGACGGAGCCGCCACGAAGGCCGCCATCCGCGCGGCGATCACCAACGCCGCGGCCGCGGCCGCTCCCGGCGACGTGTTCGTCTATACGCATTCGTCGCACGGCTACAGCTGGCCGGACGAAGAAACCGGCGCCTACACGGTCAACACCGGCCTCTGCGCCTACGACGGCGACTACGAGGACTTCGAGCTCGCCGCCGACCTCGCGAAGTTCCCGAGCGGCGCGAAGGTCGTCGTGTTCGTCGACGCCTGCCACTCGGGCGGCCTCTTCAAGGCCAAACGGAAGGCACGCGCCCGAACCGCGGCCGCCGGCGCCGCGACCGCCCCGTTCGCCCTGGCCGAACGCGTCGGCGCCGCCATCGACGCGATCCGCGCGGCGGAGCCCGTCCGCCGCGGCGGCAGGCCGAAAGGGATATCCTCCGACGAGATCGGCTGGGTCACGGCGGCCGATTACAACCAATACAGCTGGGATTCCGAGAAGGAACGCGGCGGCGAGTTCACGACGGCCGCGATCCAGGGCTGGCGCACCGGCGCCTGCGACGTCGCCCCGTGCGGCGACGAGGACTGCTACGCGAACTTCTACGAGCTCTGGAACTACGCCAAGGACATCGCGGTCGGCCACGACGGAGAGGAAGAGGTGGAATATCCGTGGGAGACCTACCGCACCGACGCGCAGTGCTTCAACACGAACGTCCTCCGGTCCGTCCGCGCCGGCTGGGTCGGGGACGAACCTCCTTCGGACGTCCGGTTCGTCCCGATTCCGGCGCAGACCGTGACCGTCGGCGAACAGCTCGACTACACCCTGGTCGCCACCAACCTGGCCGGCGTCGCCGGTTCCATTTCCTATTCGGTCGAGTCCGCCACGGCTCCGTCGGGCACCTACTCGCTGGACGGCGCAGACTTCACCTTCGCCCCCGCGAGCGACGGCAGATTCACCTTTTCGTTCCGCGCGACCAACGCCACCGCCGGGGCCTCCGCCAAGGCGACCATGGCGGTCTCGGCCGTCCTCGCCGCCCCGACGGATGTCGCCAGCTCCGGCGTCGCCGGCACCTCCTTTACCGCCAGCTGGGGCGCTGTCGCCGGCGCGACGTCCTACCTCCTCGTCGTGGCCGACAACGACTTCGGGGTGGGGGGCGAGTCCGACTTCCTGCTCTCGCAGACGGTTTCCGGCACCTCCTTCGCGGTGGACGGACTGCTTCCCGGGACGTACTACTGGCACGTCTGCGCCGTCGGGAACAGCTCCGGGCCCTTCTCCGAAACGGAGGAGGTCACGCTCTTCATGGATCCGTCGGACCCGCCGTTCATCCCTTCCATCGGCGACATCGCCGTGTCGGTCGGCCAGACCGCAACGGCGACCGTCCGCGTGGCCGCCCCCGAGGCCGCGCCCGTCACCTCTCTCGAAATCACGGAAGGCGACTCGTCGGCCAGGCTGGATGACGGCTTGTTCTCCTTCACGCCGGAGGCCGTCGGAACGTATTCCTTCACCATTACGGCCGTCAATGCCAACGGCCCCGCACAGGCAAGCTTCTCCGTCGTCGCGACGCTCGCCGATCTGGAGAATCTCCGCGCCGGGGAGGTCGGTCCGGACTCCGTCGAAGTCCTCTGGGACGCCGTCGCCGGCGCGGACGGCTACTGGGTGGAGGTCGACGAATACGACGCCGACGGCAGTTGGGGCGGAACGGTTTTCGACGACGACGTCGGCGACGTCACGCAGTTCGTCGCCACGGGTCTGAAGCCGGAAACGGAATACGAAGTCACCGTCTGGGCCTACGCCGGCACGGACGACGACAGGCTCTGGTCGTATGACGACTGGATCTCCGTCACGACGGACAAGCCCCACGTCGCCCCGTCCTGGTCGGCCGTCGCGGCGCCGGCGGCGCAGGCCGGACGGCCTTACCGCCTCGACCTCGCGCCCTTCGCGAACGGCTATCCGGCGCCGGTCCTGTCCGTGTCGGCGGGTGACGCGACGCTCGAGGGCGCGACGCTTTGCTTCGTCCCGGCGGCGACGGGGACGAGCGCCTTCACGGTCGTGGCGAGCAACGACGTCGGCACGGCGTCCGCGACGTTCGAGGTGGCGGTCGAAGCGCTCGCGCCGAAGAAGTTCGCGGTGTGCGTCGGCATCAACAAATACGCGCACATCTCGCCCCTGTCGGGCTGCGTGAACGACGCGAAGTTCATGGCGGCGAACCTCGAGGAGCGCGGCGGCTGGGAGCCGGCGGACGTGACCGTTCTCCTGGACTCCGCGGCGACCAAGGCCTCCATCCGCGGCGCGATCTCGAACGTCGCCGTGCAGGCGATGTCCGGCGACACGTTCGTCTACCAGCACTCCTCGCACGGCGGGCAGTTCTACGACACGACCGGCGACCTCATCACCAACGAAACCGGCAAGGCGACCTTCCTCTGCGTCTACGACGAAGACTACGACGACAACACGACGGCCTACAACGACTACGAGATCGCGGACGACCTCGCGGCCTTCCCGTCCGGCGTCAAGGTCGCCGTGATCGTCGACGCCTGCCACTCCGGCGGCCTCTTCAAGAGCCGCGCCGCGGCGCGCGCCGCCGCCGCGTCGTTCGACCTCGCGGACCGCGTCTCGGCGCACA
>JAFPUX010000147.1 GCA_017413145.1 Kiritimatiellia bacterium
GCCGCGAAAACCGCGCCGCCTTCGGCCGTCTCGTCCGCGACGCCCGGACCGATCGCGGGCCGGTCCGCGAACGTCGCCGCGCCGGCCCACGGGTTCGGCACGTCGAACAGCTCGCCGCGCAGCTCCGCGCCGGGTCCGCGCAGCGAGCCGACCTCGAGCCGCATGCGCGGCACGCCGAACCCGGGAAGCCCCGCGCACCAGACGCGGTGCCGCAGCGGCGCCTTCTCGCGCCACGGTTCGGGCGAGCCGGCCGCCGCGAAGACGGGCGCAAGCGGCGTCTTCTTCGCGTCGCGCACGCGGTCCGCCAGCTCGATCACGCGGTCGGGGTCGGTCGCGAAGGCCGCGACGAGCACGCCGTCCACGATGTCGAGCCCGAGCACGATTCCCCGCTCGCGCAGCTCGCGGGCATGCGGGAACTCCATGTAGCGCGTCCCCTTCGCGGTGGTCTTGAGCGGCCCGAGGAACGGCACCTGCTTGATGCGCCACAAGAACTCCAGCGCGCGCGCCTTCCAGCCGACGTAGCTCGCTGCGGCGAGGTAGAAGTCGATACCCTCGCCGCACGCGTTTTCGGCCGGCACGAGCGCGGCGACGCCGTGCTCGCCCGCGAGCCAGTAGAGCGTCCAGTAGACGCCCTCGTTGTGGCGCCGCGCGCGGTCCGCGTCGAGCCCAAGCGCCTCGAACGCCGCCGTGAAGACGGGGTGCGAGTAAAGCGCGTCGTCCTCGGACGCCACGCCGCGCACGTAGGCCGCTGCAACCGCGCCCTCCGGCATCGCCACGTAGAGCTCGCGCCGGTCGGCCGGATACCAGAAGAACCACAGCGCGACCGCGGCGAGCGCGCCGCGCCGCAGGCCCTTGCGGTGTCGGCGTCCCCACCCCGCCACGGCGGGAGGATTCGTTCCGGTTGTCGGCGCGGCGTCCATGGCCGCGCATTCTAGCACAACGGACGCCGCCCTTTCAACGCCCGCCGCGCGCTAGCGGCGGACGCGTCCGCCCTGGCCTTCGGGCAGGGCGGCGGGCGCGGCGGCGGGCGCGGCGGCCGGGTTGCGCGAGCGCTGCATCATGCGGCTCGCGACGACGGCCAGCATCGTGACGATCATCATCAGCGTCGAGAGCGCGTTGATTTCCGGCAGGTTCGGGCTGCGCTTGATCATGCCGTAGATCTTCACCGGCAGCGTCTCGGCGCCCGCGCCGTTCACGAAGAACGTGATCACGAAGTCGTCGATCGAAAGCGTGAAGGCGAGCATGCCGCCCGCGGCGATGCCGGGCAGGAGCAGCGGGAACTGCACCTTCCAGAACGTCTGCCACGGGTTGGCGCCGAGGTCGCGCGAGGCTTCCAGGAGCGCGCCGTCGAAGTCCTCCAGCCGCCCGAGCACCGCCATCGCGACGTAGCTCACGCAGAACGTCGTGTGCGCGAGGAAAACGGTCACCAGGCTCAGCTCCAGCCCGAGCGAGATGAAGAAGAGCAGCAGCGAGATGCCCATCAGGATGTCCGGCAGCACCAGGTGAGTGTACAGCAGCCCGTAGTGCGCGCCCTGGATCTTGCCCTTGTACTTGCTGATCGCGAGCGCGGCGAGCGTGCCGAGGACCACGGACGCCACCGTCGCGCCGACCGCGACCTCGAGCGTGTTGGCGAGCGCCTGCCAGATCTCGTGGTCGTTGAACAGGCGGTCGTACCACTTGAACGTGAAGCCCCGCCACGGGCCGCAGTAGCGGTCCTTGTTGAAGGAGTTCACGACCAGCACGATGATCGGGACGTAGAAGAACAGCAGGATCGCCCAGAAGACGCCCCGCGAGCGGCGTTCCATGCGCTTCATGCCGCGCCTCCTTCCCGGCGGCGGCGGCCGCCGAGGTTGCCGAGGTTCGAGGAGCCGATCGAGCGGACGACGTCCGTCTCGGTCGCGCCGATGTGGCGGCGGCGGAAGACGAGCCACGCGATCCCGGGCGGGACGAGCACGCCGAGCATGAGCAGCGCGGAGAGGGCGCTCGCGTGCGGCAGGTTGCGGTCGGGGATCGCGCGCTGGTAGATCTTCGAGCCGATCATCTCCGCGTCGGGGCCGCCGACCATGTCGGGGATGACGTAGGAGCCGAGCGCCGGGATGAGCACCATGAGGACCGCCGAGTAGATGCCGGCCTTCACGCCGGGGACGAACACGTTCACGAACGCGCGCACCGGCCGCGCGCCGAGGTCGAGCGCGGCCTCCAGGAGCGCGAAGTCGAACTTCTCCGCCGCCGCGTAGAGCGGCAGGATCGCGAACGGCAGGTACGTGTAGACCATCACCACGAGGATCGCGAGCGAGTTGTAGAGCAGCGGCGCCCCCGGCGGGACGATCGAGCAGACGCCCGCGCCGATGCGCGCCGACGTGAAGCCGATCCACAGCTTCGCGCACCAGAGCGCGCCGGCGACCGTGGCGACGAGCAGCGCCGCGCACGCGGCCTTGCCGCGCGCGGTGGACGACATCCGCCACGAGTTGGCGAGGAACAGCGCAAGGCAGCCCGCGCCGAAGAGCAGCGCGAAGAGCAGCACGTCCTGCAGCGCGAGGAAGCCCGCCGGCCCGAGGTCCGTGTGCAGCGCGCGCGCCAGCGCGGCCTGCGGGTGCAGGAGGTTCTTCCACGCGAAGACGCGGATGAGGAAGCTCGTCCAGAACGGCAGGATCACGAGCCCCACGAGCACGGAGCGCCACTTGGCGCTCGTGCGCGCCATCGCGAAGGCGCACGGAAGCGCGATGCCGATCGAAAGCGCCGTCGCGACGGCCGAGAGCCAGATCGTGCGCCAGACGATCGACGGGTAGTTCGGGTTGGAAATCGTCTTCCACGTCTCCAGCGTCCAGCCGCTGCCGATGCCGCCGTCGACGGCGGTCGGGCGGAACGTGAGCAGGAACACGATCGCCGTCGGGACGACGAAGAAGAACGTCATCCAGACGAACGACGGCGCGGTGAGCGCGAGCTCGCCGCCGTGGTGGCGGATGCGCCGCAGGAGCCCCATGCGGGGGCGGTCCGTCGCGTCCGTCATTTCGCGGCCTCGCCGTCTGTGGCGCCGGCGGGGGCCGGCGCGGGGGCGGGATCGGCGGGGGCGGCGCCCGCGTCGGACGCCTCTTCGGTCGGGTGCGGCAGCATCTCCTCGTCCTGCTCGGCGTAGCTCTCGAGCATGAAGCCGTCGTCCGCGTGCCACGAGAGCCAGACCTTCTCGTCCCAGCCGATCTCCTGCTGGTCCAGGAGGTAGCGGTTGTGGACCTGCAGGACCGAAAGCTCCCAGCAGTCGTCCTTGCTCGCGCCGCGCCACACCCAGAAGCGGGTGTACGCGCCCTGGTAGATCTTCTGGTCGACCGTCGCCCCGTAGACGTTGAGCTTGCCGCCGTGCAGGTCGGAGGGCTTCTCGTGCGTGAGGTGCATCTTCTCCGGGCGGACCGAGAGGTAGACCTTCGCGCCGGCCTTGATGTGCTTGTCGTTGAAGCAGACGATGTCGCCGAAGTCCTCGACCGAGACGCGGCAGTAGTTTTCGTCGATCAGGGCGGTCACGGTCCCCTCGAAGAAGTTCGTGTCGCCGATGAACGCCGCGACGAACGAACTGCGGGGCGCCTCGTAGAGCGCGGCGGGCTTGTCGATCTGCTCGACCTTGCCGCGGTTCATCACCGCGATGCGGTCCGAGAGGCTCATCGCCTCGCCCTGGTCGTGCGTGACGTAGAGGAACGTGATGCCGACCTGGTCGTGGATGCGGTCCAGCTCGATCTGCATGTGCTGCCGGAGCTTCAGGTCGAGCGCGGCGAGCGGCTCGTCCAGGAGGAGCACCTGCGGCTCCAGGACGAGCGCGCGGGCGATGGCGACGCGCTGCTTCTGGCCGCCGGAGATCTGCGTGGGCTTCTTCCACTCCTGCCCCTCCATCTGGATGAGGCGGAGCATGCGGCGCACGCGCTCCTCGATCTCGTCCTTCGGGCGGCGCTGCAGGCGCAGGCCGAACGCGATGTTGTCCCAGAGCGTCAGGTGCGGGAACAGCGCGTAGTTCTGGAACACCGTGTTGACGCGGCGCTTGTCCGGCGGCATCGCCGTGACGTCCTTGCCGTCGAGGAAGATCCGGCCCGCGTCCGGCTTCTCGAAGCCGGCCAGCATCCGGAGCAGCGTCGTCTTGCCGCACCCGCTCGGCCCCAGCAGCGAGAAGAACTCGCCCCTCTTCACGTTGAACGTGACGTCGTCCACGGCCGTCATGGCCCCGAAGCGTTTCGTCACTCCCTTGAACACCAGGAAATCGTCCATCGATGATGACCCCGAGTGCGGCGGAGGGTTCCCCTCCATTGGTTCTTGCGTGAAAAGTCCGCGCCGTCGGCGCGGACCCCGAGCGCATCGGAAAAATGGTCGGGGTGTCGAGATTTGAACTCGAGACCTCTTGCACCCCAAGCAAGCGCGCTACCAGGCTGCGCCACGCCCCGACGGTGTTCCGAAGCGCCGCCGCTCGCGCGGCGACGGGGGTGAAAGCTACCAAATGCGCGCCGCGAAGTCAACAACGAAAATCGCGCCCGCCGCGCGGGGCGCGGACGCGTTGCGGACGCGCGGGGAATCTGCTAGAATCGCCCCCCATGCGCAACCGCTGGACGCCGCTTTTCCTCCTCGTCTCCGCCCTCCTCGCGGTCCTGTTCCTGCTGCCCGTCTTCCTCGTCGTGAAGGGCGGCTTCTGGGACGACGGCGGCTTCACGCTGCGGCACCTGGCGTCCGTCTTCCGCAACCCCATCTACGCCGAGGGGCTCGGCAACAGCGTCCTGATAGCGCTCGGCACCACGACGCTCTGCCTGCTCGTGGCGCTGCCCCTCGCGTGGATTTCGCACAAGTACGACTTCGCCGGCAAGGGCGTCTTCTCCGCGGTCGTGCTCGTGCCGATGATCCTGCCGCCGTTCGTCGGCGCGATCGGCATGACGCAGATCCTCGGCACCTACGGCGTCCTCAATTCGCTGCTCGGCACGTCGGTCGACTGGCTCGGCGAGGCGCGCTACTGGGGCGTCGTCTGCATCCAGGCGCTCGCGCTCTACCCGATCGTCTACCTCAACGCGACGGCGGCGCTGGCGAACGTCGACCCGGCGATGGACGAGGCGGCCGCGAACCTCGGCTGCCCGGGCTGGAAGCGCTTTTTCCGCGTGACGCTCCCGCTGATCGTGCCCGGGCTCTTCGCCGGCTGCACGATCGTCTTCATCTGGAGCTTCACGGAGCTGGGCGCGCCGCTCATGCTCGGCTACACGACCTGCGCGTCGGTGCAGGTCTTCGACGCCCTGAAGGAGATCGGCTCCTCGCACTTCCCCTACGCGCTCGTGTTCGTCGTGCTCTCAGCCTCCGTGCTGCTCTACGCGTTGGGCAAGTTCGCGTTCGGGCGCAACTCCTACGCGATGCAGGGCAAGGCGGCCGTGACGTTCGCGCCGAAGAAGCTGCGCGGCTGGCGCGCGGCCGCGGCGCTGGCGCCCTTCGCGCTCGTCACCGGCGTCGCGCTGCTGCCGCACTTCGGCGTCGTGCTGACCTCGCTCTCGAAGCCCGGCTCGTGGTACGGGACGGTCCTGCCGCAGGTCTTCACGCTCGGGAACTACGCGGAGGCGCTCGGGCACGAGATGACCGTCGCCTCGATCCGCAACTCGCTGCTCTTCTCGTCCGTGGCGGTGTGCGCCAACCTCGTCCTCGGCGTCGCGATCGCGTTCCTCGTCGTGCGCTCGAAAATCCGCGGCGCGGGCGTTCTGGACGCCCTCTCGATGATCCCGCTCGCCGTCCCCGGCCTCGTGATGGCGTTCGGCTACCTGGCGATTTCCTCGTGGCTCTCGAACCTCGGCTGCGTGCGCTCCAGCGGCTTCTGGACGGCGCTCTTCGACGTGCGCGTGAACCCGACGCTCTTCCTCGTCGTCGCCTACGCGGTGCGGCGCCTGCCCTACATGGTGCGCTCGGCCGTCGCGGGCCTGCAGCAGACCTCTGAAACGTTCGAAGAGGCGGCCTGGAACCTCGGCGCCTCGCCGGCGCGCACCATGCGCAGCATCACGCTGCCGCTCATCGCCGCGAACCTCGTCGCGGGCCTGCTGCTCGCGTTCGCGTTCTCGATGCTCGAGGTGTCCGACTCGCTCATGCTCGCGCAGCAGGCGCGCTTCTACCCGGTCACCAAGACGATCTACGAGCTCTTCCAGCTCCTCGGCACGGGCAAGTACGTCGCCAGCGCGCTCGGCGTCTGGGCGATGATGTTCCTCACCGTGGCGATCGCCGGCGTGTCCGTCCTGCTCGGCAAGAAGATGGGCGCGCTCTTCCGCGTCTAGCGGCGGCCGCCGAGCAGGCGGATGCAGGGCTCCGCGACGCGTTCCGGCGCGATCGACGCGAGCGCGGCGACGGCCGCGGGGTCGTCGCGCGCGACGCGGCGCGAAACGGAAACGCCTTCGGCGCGCACGAGGACCGCGCCCGGTCCGACGGGGCCGGTCTTGTCCGGGTCCGTGCGGCCGAACACCGCCACGACGGGCGTTCCGGCCGCGCTCGCCAGGTGCATCCCGCCGCTGTCGTTGCAGAGCACCGCGTCGCACGACGCGAGCAGCGAC
>JAFPUX010000148.1 GCA_017413145.1 Kiritimatiellia bacterium
ACGCGCAACTCGTGGGAGAATCCGGTCCTCTGGTGGCTGACGGGTGTTCTCTTCGAGGCGGACGGCGAATTCGACAGCGCGCAGCAGAGCTACCGCAAGGCGGCGGCGATCCGTCCCGACTGCCCCGTCTTCGCGGCGGATGCGGCGCGCGCGGCGCGGACGCCGGCGGCGGCCGCGGGGAGCGTGTCGTTGGTGACGAGGGCCAGGACCGGCCGCTTCCGAAGGGTGGCTTTCATGGGGCGGTATCCTACCAGATTCCCGCGCCCGCGGCAACGGGAACCCCGAATTCCCCGCATTTTTCGGTTGCATTGAAACGGAAAATGTAGTAGATATTGCCCCGTCCGCGCGATTCGGCGCCCGGGTGGGCCCCCGCTTCCGCGGCGAAAAACCACACGAACAACGCACAAAAAAATGGCTAAAGAAATCAAGACCAAGGCGCAGATCGTCGCCGCCGTCGCCGAAAAGGCCGGCATCTCCAAGAAGCAGGCCGCCGCCGCGCTCGACGCCTACGTCGCCATCGCCTACGCGGGCGCCAAGCTCAAGACCGGCATCGTCCTCCCGGGCCTCGGCAAGCTCATCCTCAAGCAGCAGAAGGCGCGCATGGGCCGCAACCCCGCCACCGGCGCGGCCATCAAGATCGCCGCCAAGAAGGTCGTGAAGTTCCGCGTCGCCAAGGCGGCGAAGGACGCGATCCTCGGCAAGAAGTAATCTTCTTCGTTCAGCCGAAACGCGAACGGGCGCGGCCATCCGGCCGCGCCCGTTCCTTTTTTTTCCGCGCCGCGGCGGCGCGCGCTACTTGACGAAGAGCGACGGCTGCTCCGGTTGCGCGGCGGGCTTCTTCTTCGAGGGCGCGTCGTCGCGGACGAGCTCCTCGGCGCCGGAAACGGACGCGAGGTCGTCGAGACTCTTGAGGCCGAAGTGCGCGAGGAACTCGGGCGTCGTCCCGAAGAGGAACGGCCGCCCCGGCTGGTCGCTGCGCCCGATGATGCGCACGAGCTGCATCTCCATGAGCGCCTTGATGACGTGCCCCGCGTTCACGCCGCGGATGTTCTCGATCTGCGAGCGCGAGACGGGCTGGCGCCACGCGACGATCGCGAGCGTTTCGACCGCCGGACGCGAGAGCACGGTCGCGCGGCCCTTGCCGAGCATCTGACGCACCCACGGACCGCAGTCGGCGGACGTGCGGAAGCGGAAGCCGCCGTTCGTCTCGACGAGCTCGAAGCCGAGCCCCGCCGCTTCGAGCGCGCGGCGGACCTCGTCCATCGCGGCGCGAACCTCGGAGGGCGGGCAGATCTTCGCGGGCGGCGTCTCCTTCGCGCCCTCCTCGCGTTTCTCGATCTCGGCGCGCGCGGCGGTGGCGGCGGCTTCGGCCTCCGCCTTCGGGATCGCACCGACGGTGCGGCCGGCGGCGACGTCCGCCTCGGCCTGCGCGGCCTCGAGCTCGGCGTCGGTCACGTCCGGCGCGTCGGCGGACTGCGCGCGGCGCAGCGTCTCGACCGTCTCGACGACCTGGTGCACCTCGGCGGCGGTGACGGGATGGTCCGCGCCGAGGACGAGCGCGCCCGCGATGGCGCGCAGCGGGACGTCGCGGTCGGCGTCAGGGTTCCACATGGTCGGCACCTCCGATGACGGGACGCGCGGCGGCGGCGCCGCCTTCGGCCTCCGCGGCCTCCGCGCCCAGGATGACGATTTCCGAGAACGCCGCGTCCTGCTTCGCGACGACCTGCCGCAGGCGCAGCAGCTCGAGCAGCGCGAGGAACGTGACGATGATCTCGCCGCGCGGCGACTCCTTCGTGAAGAGCTCGGAGAAGCCGACGCGGCGCTTCGACGCGGTGAGCCCGAGAATCGCGTCGATCTTGTCCGACACGCGCCAGCGGACCGGCTCGATCTCGCCGATGATCGGCGTGGCGGGCGCGCGCTCGAGCGCGGCGTGGAACGCCTCGATCAGGTCGAAGATGCCGATCTCGCCGAGCGTCTTCTCCTGCTTGAGGTCCTCCTCCGCGACCATCGGGCCGCCCTGCGGCGAGAACATGTTCTGCTGGTGGCGCTCCAGCTCGAGCAGCGAGTCGGCGGCGTCCTTGAACTTCTTGTACGCGAGCAGCTGCTGCACGAGGTCCCAGCGCGGGTCTTTGCCCTCGTCCGCGCCGTCGGCCTGCTCGTCCGGCCGCGTCTCGGCCGGCAGCAGCATGCGGCTCTTGATGTACGAGAGCGTGGCCGCCATCACGATGAACTCGCCGGCGAGGTTCAGGTCCAGCATCTTCATGAGCTGGAGGTGCTTCGCGTATTCGTCGGCGATGTGCGCGATGGGGATGTCGTAGATGTCCAGCTCGTCCCTGCGGATGAGGTAGAGCAACAGGTCGAGCGGCCCCTCGAAGACCTCGAGGTTGACCTTGTAGTCGTCGGGTTGGAGTTGCAGCATGGCGGATGCGTCGGTGGACGGCGCATTCTAGCAAAACGGCCGCGCCCCCGCAAGGCTTGCGCGGCCCGCCGCCGCGTGCTAGAATGCCGCGCCGTCCCGCAACCCCGCGCACGCGCCATGCAATACGACAAGAACCACGCCCTCCTCTCCTCCTCGATCCCCGGCCTGCCCGAGCCGAAGCGCGGCAAGGTCCGCGACGTCTACGACCTCGGCGACTCGCTGCTCTTCGTCGCGACCGACCGCCTGTCCGCGTTCGACGTGATCATGCCGAACGGCGTCCCGGACAAGGGCCGCGTCCTCACGCAGCTTTCGCTCTTCTGGTTCCGCCACTTCGCCGACGTCCCGAACCACCTCGTCACGGCCGACGTCGCGGAATACCCCGAGGTCCTCAAGCCCTGGGCCGCCGACCTCGACGGCCGCTCGATGATCGTGAAGAAGCTCCGGATGGTCCCCGTGGAGTGCATCGCGCGCGGATACCTCGTCGGCTCCGGCTGGGCGGAGTACAAGAAGCAGGGCACGGTCTGCTCGCAGGCGCTGCGCCCCGGCTACGTCCAGGCGGACAAGCTGGACGAGGCGATCTTCACGCCGTCCATGAAGGCCGAGATCGGCGAGCACGACGAGAACATCTCCGTGGCGGAGCTCGAACGCCGCGTCGGCAAGGACCTCGCCGACCGCCTCGGCGCGCTCACGATGAAGCTCTACAACGGCGCGGCGGACTACGGCCGCGCGAAGGGTATCCTCATCGCCGACACGAAGTTCGAGTTCGGGCTCGACGCGGACGGGACGCTCGTCCTCGCGGACGAGGTGCTCACGCCGGACTCCTCGCGCTTCTGGCCGGCGGCGGAGTACCGGACCGGCGCCAACCCGCCCTCGCTCGACAAGCAGTTCGTCCGCGACTGGCTGGACGGAATCCACTTCAACCACGAGCCGCCGGCGCCCGAAATCCCCGACGAAATCGTGGAGAAAACGCGCGCGCGCTACCTCGAGGCGCTGCGCGTCCTCGCGGGCTGGACCGGCGCCAAAAAAGGGGCTTGACCTTTTCCGCGGAATATGGGAGACTTCCGCCCCGTTTTCCACTTTCCGGAGGTTCTGCGCCTGCATAGCTCAGTCGGTAGAGCGCGTCCTTGGTAAGGACGAGGTCATCGGTCCGATTCCGATTGCAGGCTCCACCCCTCCCCCCGATGTCACACACGACAAAACACAACAACAACAACCCCAACCACAAGGTCTGACACCATGGCAAAGGATACCTTCGTCCGCGACAAGCCGCACGTCAACGTCGGCACCATCGGACACGTCGA
>JAFPUX010000149.1 GCA_017413145.1 Kiritimatiellia bacterium
CGAGCACGCGCCCGTCGCGCTCGGCGCGGCCGGCTGCAAGGCCGTCGTGGCGGAGTACTACGCCCGCATCTTCTTCCGCAACTCCGTCGCGACGGGCGAAGTCTACCCGTTCGAGACCGCGACGCCGCTCGTTTCCGAGTTCAAGACCGGCGACGAAGCGGAGCTCGACACCGACGCGCACACCCTCACGCGCCTCGCCGACGGCAAGGTCTTCCCGCTCAAGGACCTCGGTGCCGTCGCCCCGGTCGTCGAAGCCGGCGGCATGTTCGCCTATGCGAGAAAAGTGGGAATGATCCCTTCTGCCGCGCAGTAGCACGGCCGAAGGAACAACCTTCGACCTTCCACCTCCAACCCCTCCCCTCCCCCGATGTTTCCCATCGTCATCTCCGCCGTGATCGGCCTCGTGCTCGGCCTCGTCGCCGGGTACAAGGCGCACGACTACATGCGGCGGGACAAATCGCCCGCCGCCAGCCGCCTCCGCGAAGCCCGCCGCGCCGACGCGGACCGCGAGGCGAAGGGCATCATCCGCGAGGCCGAGATCCAGGCCCGCAGCGAGGTGCTCAAGGCCCGCGAGTCGTTCGAGCTCTCCGTCAAGGAGCAGCGCCGCGAGCTCAACGAGACGCTCTCCGGCCTCAACAAGCGCGAGCAGGCGCTCTCGCAGCGCGAGGACAACCTCGACCGCAAGGCGGACGTCCTCGACCGCAAGGAGGAGGCGATCGACCGCAAGTCCGCCGCCGCCGAGGCCGCCCTCGGCGAGGCCAAGAAGCTCGCCGCAGAGGCCGAGACCGTCAAGACCCGCGCCGAGGCGTTCCAGCAGAAGCTCGCCGGCATGACGCGCGACGAGGCGCGCAAGGACCTGCTCGAAAAGGCCGCGCAGGACGTCCGCGGCGACCTCGGCGTCTTCGTGCGCCGCGAGAAGGAGCGCGCCGAGAAGGACGCCCGCTCCGCCGCGCGCGAGATCGTCCTCGGCGCGATGCAGCGCTACGCCGCCGGGCACGCCGTGGACGCCACGACGCGCGCCGTCCCGATCTCGGGCGACGACGTGAAGGGCCGCATCATCGGCCGCGAGGGGCGCAACATCCGCGCGCTCGAGGCCGCCACCGGCTGCTCGTTCCTCGTGGACGACACGCCGGACACCGTCGTCATCTCCGCGGCCGACCCGGTCCGCCGCGAGATCGCCGCCGTCGCGCTCGAGCAGCTGATTTCCTCCGGCCGCATCCAGCCGCAGCGCATCGAGGACGTCGTCGAGCAGGTCCGCGGCGACATGGACCGGCACTTCGTCGAGCTCGGCGCGGCCGCCGCGCAGGAGTTCGACGTGCCGGTCTCCAACACGGACGAGCTCCGCGCCCTCGGCCGCCTCCAGTGCCGCACGAGCTTCTCGCAGAACGTCCTCCAGCACAGCAAGGAGGTCGCCGCCTACGCCGGCCTCATGGCCGCCGAAATGGGGCTCGACGAGCCGACCGCGCGCCGCGTCGGCCTGCTGCACGACATCGGCAAGGCGCTCGACCAGACGGCCGAGGGCCCGCACGCGCTCGCGGGCGCCGAGTTCCTCCGCGCCTGCGGCGAGCCGGCCGCCGTCGTGGACGGCGTCGCGGGCCACCACGGCGAGACCGAGTCGCAGTCCGTCTACGCCGCGCTCGCGTCCGTCGCGGACGCGCTGTCCAGCGCCCGCCCCGGCGCCCGCTCCGAAAACGTGCAGATCTACCTGAACCGCCTCGCGGACCTCGAGAAGATCGCGCTCTCGTGCAAGGGCGTCGCCAAGGCCTACGCCGTCCAGGCCGGCCACGACCTGCGCGTGATCGTCGACCCCGACAAGACGGACGACAACGAGGCGGCGCTGCTCGCCGCCGAAATCTGCCGCAAGATCTCCGCGGAAGTCCAGTTCCCCGGGCAGATCCGCGTGACGGTGATCCGTGAAAAGCGCTGCGTCGAGTTCGCGCGCTAGCCGCCGCCGCGGCGAAACGCTCGTCGAGTGCCTCGTGGCGCTCGCGTTCGCCGGCATCGTCTTCGTCCCGGCCTCCGCCGCGCTGCGGGCCGCCGTCCGCCGCGACGCGGA
>JAFPUX010000021.1 GCA_017413145.1 Kiritimatiellia bacterium
GCGCAGTTTGTCATACTTAAGGACACCGAACGGGAAAACGGAAGAACCGCATTGGTCAAATGCGAGGACACCGTAGAATGGGAGGCGATGAAACACATGGCAGACACAACCTTCCGCGAACGGTTGCCGGACTACCGCAACCAGTACGACCGACTCAAGAGCAAGGCGGCCAAGGGCCGGATGCTGGACCGACTGCGGCAGACCTACGGCTTCGAGCGCAAGTTTCTGATCAAGCGTCTGACCGGCAACCGTCCGTTCAAGGAGCGCCGGGGCCGGGGGCGGACGTACGGCGCGGCGTTCGAAGCGGCGGCGCTGGCGATCCATCGCGCCTCGGGCTGGATGTGCGCGCCGTACCTCAAGGCGCGGATGGCCAAGCTGCTTCCGGACTTCGAGCAGCTCTTCGGGCCGGTGCCGGAGCCGGCCCGTTCGCAGCTGCTGCGGGCCGGGGAGTCGAAGTTTGCGCGGCTCTTCCGGGAACATCCCGGAACGCACGTGCGACAGGGGACCCGGACCTCCGGCGCCAACCGGGTCAAGCAGTCCGTGACGGCCTGCCCGGGCGCCAGCCTGGAGGACGGCAGGCCGGGCGTCGGGCAGCTCGACAGCGTGGCGCACGGCGGAGGAGGCCCGGAGCCGCACTTCTATTCGCTGGACCTGACGGACGCGCAGACGCAATGGGTCGAGTTCTCCTTCGCGTGGTGCCGCGGCGCCCACGCCGTCAGAGCCGCATTCGCCAAGATGGTCGCGCGCCTGCCCTTCCCGCTGCGCAAGGTGCACCCGGACGGCGGAAGCGAATTCATCAACTCGGTCTTCCTGGAACTCCTGGAGCGGCGACACCCCGGCGTGGAGGTGTACCGGTCCAGGCCGGGTCGTCCCAACGACAATTGCCGGGTCGAGCAGAAGAACGGCTCCATACTGCGTCCGTATCTTCGGGACTGGCGTCTGGACGACCCGGGGCAGCAGAAGGCGCTGGACTGGATTGCGGAGAACCTCGCGCTGTACACGAACCTGTTCGTGCCGAGCAAGAAGCTGGTGTGCAAGACGCCGGTGCAAGGCAAGGCGGTGAAGTACCGCTACGTCTACGACAGGCCGGAAACGCCGCTGGAGCGGCTACGCAGGGCGGATCCGGGGAACCCGGCGCTGGAGCGCCTGGACGGGATCTACCGCCGGACCAACGCCATCGCCTTCCGGCGTCTGATCGTCAGCAAGATACGACAGGTCGTGCGCCTGACGGAAGCGGCGCGCCCCTGCGGAGGGGGCGGCTAGCCGCCCCCTCCGCAGGGGCCGTCGGTGTCCTCGCATTTGACCAATGCGGTCGAAGCCCGGAACGCTACGGTGTCCTTTTCATTTGACAAACCGCGGCGGCGGGGGGATCCTCGCCGGCAGTGTCGAACGTGAAGACGTCGCCGGCGCCGCGCTGCCCGACGTCGTTCTCGGCGACGAAGCGCGCGTAGTAGCGGCGCCCGGCGCGAAGGTCGGGGACGAGGACGGGGTCGACGGGGCCGACCGCGGCTCCGCTCGAGAAGGGGACGAGCCGCGTCCAGGCCTGCGAGCCCTCCTCGAAGGCGTCCGGGGCGAGCGCGTACTCGAGCCAGACGTCGACGAGCCCGTTCTCGGAGCGGGAGCCCGCGTCGAGGACGTAGGCGGAGATCGTCGCCCCGTTCCCGCCGGCGGCGACGGCGCCGGCGCCGACCTTCGGCGCGAACTCCGCCGCGACGGGGATGTCCGGCAGGTAGTAGGAGCCGGTCCACGAGGGGTCGCCCTCCGCCGAGTAGCCGACGAAGCGCAGGTACGCCGCGCCCTCCAGGTCCTGCGCCGGGAAGAACGGGGAGAGGGACGCGGCGGCCGTGCCCATCTCGCCGATGCGCAGGACGTGGTCCCAGGCGGACGGATCCTCGCCGCCGTGGCTCGCGCCCCACACGGCGTAGACGTTCTGGAACGCGGGCTCGCCCGCGGGGGCGAGGACGACGGCCGTGAAGCCGACGACGGTCCGCATGCAGGAGCCGGCCTGGAGCGGACGGGCGCCGGTCCGGGCCTCCGCCGCGGTCGTGAACGCGACCGGGCCGGCCGTGCAGACGTTGTCCGTTTCGCCGTCGTTCGTCGCGACGAGGACCGCGGCGAGGGAGGCGCCGGGGGGAAGCCCGGCCACGGTCGTCTCGTAGGCGCCGGGCCGGTTCGTCGGGGCGATCTCGACGGAGGCGCAGGACGAGAGGTCGGCCAGCGCGGCGGCGGACGCCGCCCAGTAGAGCCGGAGCGAGACGATCGAGCGGCCGGAGCCGGCGCGGACGAGCGTCCAGGGGAACGAGACGGCGCCGGCGCCGGCCTGGGACGGAGCCCCCAGGCGGACGAGCGGCGACGGATCGGAGGCGCCGGTCGCGAAGTCGAGCGCGTCGGGGCTCTCCGCCTCGACCGTGGCGCCGCGCGAGCTCGACGTCGCGAGCAGCCGCACCGTGTAGGACGTCCCCGGGAGGAGCCCGGGGATCGTCCCGGCGAAGCGCCCGCCGGCGGGCGCGTCGGAGGAGTAGACGAGGTTCGTCGCCACCTCGCCGCTTCCGGCGGCGGACGTCAGCGCGCGCACCTCGACGCGCTCCGCGCCGAGGCCGGGCGCGAGGTCGAAGGCGACGGTGGCGGAGCCCTCGTCGGAGGCGACGAGCGCCAGGCCGCCGACGGAGGGGTCGCTCTCGTCGTCGGCGAGCACCTCGACCTTGCCCGTCCCCGCGAAGTGGTTGTCGTCGACGTTCTCCGCGTCGGACTCGGACGAGCCGTAGGTGCCGCGGGGCATCGACCGCCCGTCGACGAACAGCCTTCCGACGGGCTCCGTCGTCCCGGCGGCGGCCTCGAACTTGCATCCGGTCGTCCCGTGGTCCCAGAAGTAGAGGTCCTGGCCGCAGAAGGACCCCTGCTTGCCGATGCGGAGCCGGGCGAAGGCGCCGTGGAGGTGCACCGGGACGTCGATCTGGCAGCCCGTCTCCGCGGTGCCGAGCCGGAGATCCGTTCCGTTCACGGCGATGTGGTCGTCGATGCCGGTCTGGTCGCCGCCGAGATGCAGGTCTCCGGGATAGGAGAACACCGCGCCGTGTGGCGAGACGATCTTCGCCCAGATCTCGGGATGCTCGTTCTTGTCGTCCCGGATCACCGGAACGAAAATGTAGGCCTTGTTCGGGAAGACGAGCGTTCCGGCCGTTCCGTTCTTGTAGCCGCTCTCGTCGCCGAGGTAGGCCGTGTTCTTGTAGTTCCCGTTGCCCATGACGAGGCCGCCCGACGTGATCGTGAGCGTCCGTTCCGCCCCCAGGTTCCTTCCGGCGTTCCGGTTGTTGACGACGACGAGCGAGTTCACCGTGCGGTTGGTCGAGAGGGCGACCGTCGTGCCGTTGACGCGGACGTTCGCCGTCGGGTCGGACGCCTGGTCCAGGACCGTACTCACCGGGTGGCCGGCCAGAACGAGCTCGTCCGTGTCGTCGTCCGCGCCGGGGAAGTACAGGTTGGAATCGGCCTCGACGGAGGCGACGATCCACGGAACGATCGGCGCGGTCGCCTCGAGGAGGTTCGTCCGGACGGCGGCGTCGCCGTGGCGGCACATCGCGTGGCCCGTGCCGCCGATGGCGTAGTCGTGGAAGCCGCCGACCACGGTCCGGTCTCGCCAGCCGGATCTATTGTAGGAATAGAAGAGACGGTCCGACCTGACGACGAGGACGCCGTCGCCCGCGTGTTCGAGGTCCGCGAACGCAAGGGAGTTGGTCGGATAGGCGGCGTCGGAGATCTGGCTGAGTCTTACGTAGGTGAGGCCGTTCGACACGCAGAGCGTCCCGGCTGCGTTGGGGATGCAGACCGGCTGCGTCGCCGTCGTTCCGTCCTCGCGCCAGTTGGCGTTGTTGTTCCCGACATGGGTCTGGTAGACGTAGCCGCCGTCGACGATCCACTTCCTGGCCGGATAGGCGTTGATGGCGCGGTCCCACGAGCCGTATCCGTGCGTGTGTCCCGCGTTCACGACGCCGAAGGACGAGCCGACGCTTCCGTTGGAGTCTCCCTCGAGGAGGAGCGTGGCGTCCTCGGCGGCCTTGGCCGACGAGGACGCATAGCTCTCCGGCCGGAACTTGAACCCGCCGCCGCGGTCGCCGGGATTGAAGGTGTCGTAGGGCTTTTTGTTCGCAACCCTGACGATGCCTGCGAACGAGCGGAACATTCCCTTCGAAAGGAGGCTGGATGCGGCATCGTAGAAGAAGGTGCCTTCGCCCGTCACCTGGCTCCCGCTCTGCCAGTTGAAATTGGCGTTGCCGTCCTGGGAGTCGCCTTCCAGCTTCTTGCCGTAGGTGTTGGAGATGCGGAGCGTCTTGCCAGCGGGGATGTTCCAGAAGCACATGCTGTCGCTGACCCAGTAGCGCGCGCGGCCGAACGTGTCGCGGACCGCCGTGTCCGTGTAGTCCGGCCAGGCCCCGCAGTCGAACTCCAGCCCGCCGGGCATCTCGATCCCGAGGCCGGTCGACGTGGAATTGCCGTCGCCGCCGCCGATCGCGAACCGGTTGAAGCCGCTCGCGAGCGCCGGAGTGTCGATCCGGAGCATGCCGGTCAAGCGCAGAAGGCCGGGCTTGCCGGACGAACGGGCGAACGTGAGCGTGGCGGCGTTCTTGCCCGTGAGGCGCTGCGTCCCGCCGCTGTGCATGTGGGCTTCGTCCGGGCCGATGTAGAGCTCGGCGACGGTGGCGTCCTCGTTGAGAACAAGCTGGTTGTCGGGAAGCGCGGCCATGGCGACGTCGTCCGCGAGATGCGGATAGTCGGCGTCGGCCGACGGGTCCGTGACGTTCGTCCACTTGGAGACGTCTTCCCAGTTCATCTTGGCGCCGGGTTTGGCGAAGAACAGGCGTCCGCCGCCCCGGACCTCGGGGACGCAGACGGCAAGGCCGGCCGTCGCGTTGCGGACGAACGCGGAGGTCGCGGCGTTCCACTCCAGCGCGCAGACCGCGGAGAAGCCGGGCTCGAGCGCGACGAGCGTGCGGCCGTCCACGCCGACCGAGAACGAGCGGATGTCGAGCGGGACGTAGTAGTCCGTCTCCCCAGCGAGCGGGGGGAGCTCGACGACGTCTCCCACGCGCGGGAAGACGGTCGAGAGGTCCGCGAGGGAGGGGACGACGAAGACGGAGCGGCCGGGCTCGACGGCCCGCGTCCACGACTGCGTGACGGTCGCGCCGCCCGAGACGGCCTCGACGACGACCTTGGCCGAGAGGCCGGCGCAGTTTGTCATACTTAAGGACACCGAACGGGAA
>JAFPUX010000150.1 GCA_017413145.1 Kiritimatiellia bacterium
GCGGAAGAGGCCGGTGTCGTTCGCGTCCGGCACGATGATGTGCTGGAACCAGAGGTGCGGGACGCCGTCCGCCGCGACGCGCTCGTACCACGCGATCTGGTCGGCGTGGCAGCCGTCGTAGCCGCCGGAGGAGTAGTCGCCGGAGTCCATCGGGAAGAGCCGCACGGACGGCTTCTCCGCGCCCGGGACGAAGAGCTCGATGCAGCCGCTCCCGACGCCGGTGAGCTCGGGCACGTCGTGGTCGACGAAGAGCTTCCCGCCGCGCTGCTTGAGCCAGTCGTACTGCTCCTGGCGCGTGAGGAAGTCGTCGCCCTTGCGCTCCGAGTCGTGGTTGCCGAACGTGACGCAGAACGGCGTCCCGGACTCCTCGAAGATCTTGACGACCGGCTCCATCGCGCCGGCGAAGGCGTCGCGCCGGTTGGAGGCGGTGTTCACGTTGTCGCCCGTGAGGATGACGAGCCGCGGCTTCGCGGCGGCGAGTGCGGCGCGCAGGACGGCGGCGGAGCGCTCGGAGAGCTTCCCCTGGTCCTGGATGTCGGAGACCTGGAAGAAGGCGAACGAGCCGTCCGCGTCGAAGTCGAAGCGCCGCGGCCGCAAGGAAGAGCGCCGCTGCGCGGCGAATGAAGGGCGCGGCTGCGCCGCGAATGGAGGGTGCGGCTGCGCCGCAAATGAAGGATGTGTTCATGGACGGGTTGGGGGTTAGGTAAGGAATGTTGCTCCGCGGCGGGCGGCGGCTGCGCCGCGCCCGCGCGGAGCGGGCAAGGGGCGTCAGTTTCGCAGCAGGAAGCGGGCCAGCAGGATTCCGAGGATGGCGGCGAGGACGCCTCGGACGATTTCCGCCCGGTTGAGGCCGGTCTTGCGCGGACGGAGCCCCGCGCGCTCCAGAACGGCCGCCAGCTCCTCCTTGCCCGCGACTTCGACGAGCTTGTTCCCGGTGGAAACCGAGAAGATGCCGTCCGTCAGGAGCAGGAGCCCGTGCGGAACGAACGCGAATTCATTTCCGAACGCGCGCCACGGCTTCTTCACGCGCAACGAGTCCCCCTGGACGAGCTCCATCGTTTCGTCGGTCAGCCGCGCGGTCGTCGGTTCCGAAAAGGTTCCCGCCCGCTCCATCGCATCGAGCATGAGGCGGATCGTTTTTCTCCGCTGGAACGGAAGCCAGACCGCCCAGGCGAGGTAGACGGCGCCAAGCGCCGCGAACAGATGCACGACGAGCGTTTTCCCGTCCGTCGACGTTTCGACGGCGGCGACGACGAACGAGAGGACGGAAACGAAGGCGCCGGACCATTCGGGGCGGTGCCCGCCCGTACGCAGCAGGAGCCAGTCCCGGAGGATGTACGCCATCCGTTCACGTGTGTTCGTGTCGGTGTAGGTGATGTCCATTTTGGTGCATGGGGTTGTCGTTCTGCAGCGTGGCGGGGTGTCGGGATTGTCCACAAATCTCAAATTGTTCACAATTGTCCACAAATGGCAAATGCAAATCAATGCTCTGCGCTCTCTGCGTTCTCTGCGTGAGATTTTGCCTCCGCGCCCTCCGCGGACTCCGCGTGAGGTTTGGTCTCTGCGTTCTCTGCGCTCTCTGCGTGGGATTTCTCCTCCGCGCCCTCCGCGTGGGAGAACAGTTCGCGCAGCCGCGCGGCGAAGGCGGCGGCGAGGAGGGCGTTGCCCTCGGCGTTGGGGTGGAGGCCGTCGGGCGAGTAGGCCGTGTCCATGTGCGGGTCGAGGATCGCGCGGCAGTCGACGGTCGGGAGGCCCTTCTCCTCGGCGATCCTGCGCTGGACCGGGACGACGCCCCCGCCGACGATCTTCTCGGTGACGCCGTAGGTGAACCCGCCGCCCTTCACGGTCGGGGAAATCCCGACGACGACGACCGGTTTTGTGTCGAGCGCGAGGTAGTCGTCGATGAGGTCGGCGTAGCCCGCGCGGAAGGCCTCGCCGGTTTCCTCCCAGTTCGGCGGCTTGGCGTCGTTGGAGCCGATCATCAGGATGACGGCGTCGGGCTTGCACGAGAGCGATTTCGTGTAGTTCAGCGTCTTGCGGTAGTCGAGGTCGCCGGGGCGGAGGTCGAACTCCTTGCCGTCGCGGCGGGCGGTGCGGGAGTTCACGCCGAAGTTGCGGACCTTCCAGCTCTCGCCGAGCTCGGCCTGGAGGAGGGTGGGGTAGGCGTTCTTCCCGCCGCCGCCCCAGGTGATGCTGTCGCCGACGCAGGCGACGACGCGCGGCGCGGGCGCCGCGGGGGCGTTCGTGGCGGGGTCCCCGGCGCGAGCGGGCTCGGTCGCGAGCGAGATGATTGCAAGCGCTGCCGCGCGGCAGTGGCGAATGACGGCTGTTTTCATGGATGGGTGAGGCTATGGGATGCGGTAGAGGTGGTGGGCGTCGAGGCCGAGGGCGGAGACGATGGACGGGCCGATGTCGGGAACGACGCCGAGTTCGTCCGGATGGTGGGCATCGCTCGCGAGGTAGAAGTGGCATCCTTCGTCCTTCGCGAGACGGAAGAGACGAAATTCGTCGTCCTCGTGGTATCCGGCGCGGCGGCGGTTGGCGGCGAAGCAGCCGCAGTTGAGCTCGATGCCGGCGCCGCGTCCGGCGAAGGCTTGCATCGTGGCGCGGAAGCGGTCCTCGGGGACGGCGCGCAGCACCGCGCAGAGGTCTCCCTCGGAGAACGCCAGGCCGCAGTTCAGGTGCGCGATACCGACCCTGGGCCACGGCAGCGGATGCTCGAGGAGCCCCTCGAGCCGCTCGACGAGGAGGAGCGCCGCTTTCTCCTCCGTGTCGACGTCCGTGGGCCGGACGAAGCCCTTCATGTGGAAGTGGTTCGGCGGAACGACGATGAAGTCGAACGCGCCGCAATGCTCGGGAGCGATGCCGAGCGCCGAGCCGCCGCACCATTCCGTCTCGCAGCCGAACGCGAACCGGACCGCGCCGCCGTCGGGCAGGGGCAGCGCGGAACGGACGTGCGCGAGATCCTGCCGCAGGTACCATCCGCTTGCACCGGGGACGGCGGGCGAGTCCCAGAAGTGGTCCGTGAGGCAGACACAGGCGTAGCCGTGCGACCGGGCATGCTCGAGAATCGCCTCCGGCGTCTGCGCCGGGTCGTTGGAGCAGAGGGAGAGGCGCGAATGGCAGTGCAGGTCGTGGTCGACGGGAAAAACCATGGCGCGGATTCTACCAGACTTGGACCGCGCCGGCAACGTCAACAGGAATTTAAAGGGGTCTGTCCCCTTAAAAAGTGCTTGCAACGGCATGGGAAACGTGGTAGCGTACCCGTCCATGAGACGACCGAGAGTCAAAGCCGAAGGGGAGGGGTTCTACCACGTGGTAAGTAGAATCGGTGGAAAGCGGTTCCTCATCGACGAGACGGAGAAAAAGATCCTGCTCGGGATGATCCGCGGGGCGGCGGTATTCTCCGGCGTCGAGGTGTACACCTACGCCGTGATGAGCAACCACTTCCATTTGCTCGTGCGCGTTCCGCGCAAGCGCGAAGTGTCCGACGGGGAATTGGAGAAGCGGATGCTCGCGCTGTACGGTCCCGGGAAGTTCAAC
>JAFPUX010000151.1 GCA_017413145.1 Kiritimatiellia bacterium
GCCGCCACGGCGCGCACGCAAACATCCTGGCCGCGCTGTTCGGTCTGTCCGAGGGCGCCGAGGCCCGCGCCGTCCTGCGCCGCGCGCTCTCGGGCGACCTCGGCCCGATCCAGCCGTGGTTCGCGCACTGGGCGCTCGAGGCGGCCGCGAAGCTCGGCCTCTTCGGCGAGCTCGGGATGCCGCTGCTGCGCCGGTGGATCCCCTCCGTCGAGGCGTGCGGCAAGGGTCTCGCCGAAGGCTGGCACGCGCCGGAGCCGGGCTACGCCTTCGACCATTCGCACGCCTGGGGCGGCTCGCCCGCGTGGCAGCTCCCGGTTCGGCTGCTCGGCCTGCGCGTCCTCGAACCCGGCTTCCGGCGCGTCTCGCTCGCGCCCGGCTTGTTCGGGCTCGAGTGGGCGGACGCCGTTTTCCCGACGCCCTTCGGTCAGATCCGCGCGGAGCTCCGCGCCGGCCGGCCGCCCCGCGTCGGCCTTCCGGCGGGCGTCGAGGGGGTTTTCACGGCGGACGCGTTGTGCTAGAATGCGCGCCGTCCCGCGAAACACGACCATGAAGAGAGTTCCCATCACGTTTCTGGCTGCGGCCGCGGTCCTCGCCGCGGCGGCCGCCTCCGGCGACGGCCGGTCGGCCACGTCCGGGAAGCTGCTCGCCAACGCGCCGCGCGTCGCGCGGGCGCTCGTCCGGGATTTGCCGTTCGCCCACGTCCGCCACCGCACGTTCGACGAAACGCTCGCCCCCGCCGCGTGGACCAATTTCCTCGATTCGCTGGACTACGAACACGTCTATTTCACGCAGGAGGACGTGGACGAATTCGAACCGGACGGCCTGCGCTACGACAAACTGATGGCCGAGGGGCGGATCGACCTGGCGGAGCTCGTGTTCGACCGCTTCGTGCGGCGCGTCGCCGAGCGGCGCGACTTCGTCGCGGCCGCCGTGTCGAACGAGTTCGACTTCGCGGAGGACGACTCCTACGTCTTCCGCCGCCACCGCGAGCCGCGCCCCGCGGACCGCGCCGAACAGGACGCGCTCTGGACGCGCCGCGTGAAGAACGCGCTCCTCGCGGCCCGCATCCGCGCGGAGCTGGCCAACGAAAACGCGTCGAACAAGCTCGCGCGCGCGACGGCGAACGGCGAGCCCGCCGACCCCGCCGCCACGAACGCGTTCAAGAGCGTCGAGACCGCGATCGACGAGGCGCGCGAGGACGTCCTGAAGGCGCAGGACCGCTTCCTCGACGTGCTGCGCGACTCCGACGAGGAGTTCTGGCTCTCGAAGTACTTCAACGCCATGGCGATGGCGTTCGACCCGCACTCGGCCTACCTCTCGCCCGTCGGGACGGAGGACTTCAACATCGACATGGGGCTGTCGCTGCAGGGCATCGGCGCGACGCTGCAGAGCGAGGACGGCGCGTGCAAGATCGTCGAGATCGTCCCGGGCTCGCCGTCGGACCGCGACACGTCGCCGGAGCGGCTCGTCCCCGGCGACAAGATCGTCGGCGTCGCGCAGGGCGACGAAGAGTTCGTCGACGTGCGCCACTGGCCGCTCTACAAGGCCGTCCGCCTCATCCGCGGCCCGAAAGGGTCCACGGTGCGCCTGCGCGTGATCCCGGCGGCAGACCCGAACGCCGAGAAGGTCGTCACGCTCGTGCGCGACGAGATCAAGCTCGAGGAACAGGCCGCGTCCGGGCGCGTGGAGACGTTCGAGGGCGAGGGCGGCGCCGAGCGCCGCATGGGCTACGTGAAGCTGCCGGGCTTCTACGCCACGATGGGCGGCGGCGGAACGTCGCGCCGCAGCTGCTCGGAGGACGTCGCGAAGATCCTCGCGGACTTCAACGAGAAAGGCGTCGAAGGACTCGTCCTCGACCTGCGCGGCAACGGCGGCGGATCGCTGCAGGAGGCGGTCTTCCTCGCGGGGCTGTTCCTGCGGACCGGACCGGTCGTCATGGTCCGCGAGACGCGCCGCAAGGCCGTCCTGCCGGACAACAACCCGGCCGTCGCGTTCCGCGGACCGATGGTCGTGCTCGTCGACCGGCTCAGCGCGTCGGCGTCCGAGATCGTCGCCGCCGCGCTGCAGGACTACGGGCGCGCCGTGGTCCTCGGCGACCGCGCGACGCACGGCAAGGGGACGGTCCAGAGCGTCGTCCCGATCGAGGGCCGCGACAAGGATCTCGGGACGATGAAGGCGACGACGGCGCTCTTCTACCGCATCACCGGCGCGTCCACGCAGCTGCGCGGCGTCGAATCCGACATCCGCCTGCCGTCGTTCTTCGAGGCCTACGCGGAGCTCGGCGAGGACAAGCTGCCCGGCGCGCTCAAGTGGTCGCACGTCTCGCCCGCGGTCTACCGGATCGTCGACAACCTCGATCCCGTCCTGCCCGAACTGCGCGCCCGCTCCGAGGCGCGCCGCGCGACGAACGAACTCTGGCGGGCGCGGATGCGGCTGCTCGACAACTTCGCGGCGTTCAACACCAACAACCTCGTCTCGCTGCAGTACGAAAAGCGCCGCGCGCAGGCGGCCGAGGACGACCGCGTCGCGCGCGCCGTCGCCGAAGCGACCGCCGGCGGCGACGC
>JAFPUX010000152.1 GCA_017413145.1 Kiritimatiellia bacterium
GCCGGCGCCGGCCGCGGGATGCTCTCGATCAGCCGGACGTCCGCCGCGGCGCCCGCCGCCGGCGAACGCTACGTGGCCTCCGTCATGGGCCCGGACCGCCCGGGCCGCATCCACGAAATCGCCCGCATCTTCGCCGCCGCCGGCGTGAACGTCGAGGACTGGCGCCACGACTTCTCCGACCCGGAGCGGACGCTCACGGTCGGCATCGTCACCGTCCCGCCGGACTGCGACGTGGCCGCCCTGCAGCGCTCCCTCGCCGACGCGCTCGGCCCCACCGGCCTCGCGACCAGCCTCCGCCACGAAAACATCTTCCGCGCGACGAACGAGGTCGGCCCCATCCGCAACCTGCTCGACCCGTCCGTCCCGGACGTCGGCCGCAACGCCCGGAGCTGAAGCCATGCTCGAAACGTCCGACCTCTCCGCGACGCTGCGCATGATCGGCGAGGAGAACCTCGACGTCCGCACCGTCACCATCGGCGTGAACCTCAACGCCTGCGCGTCCGAGGACCCGGCGCGGATGTGCGACGCCGTGCGCGACCGCATCCGCCGCGCCGCCGGGAGGCTCGTCCCGACCGCGAACGCCGTCGCCGCGCGCTACGGCGTCCAGATCGTGAACAAGCGCCTCGCCATCACGCCCGCTTCGATCCTCCTGGAGCGCCACGCCGGGAACCGCGACGCCGCCGTCGCCCTCGCGAAGGCGCTCGACGACTCGGTGCAGGAGGTCGGCATCGACCTCGTCGGCGGCTACTCCGCGCTCGTGCACAAGGGCATGACGCCCGGCGAGCGCACCCTGATCGACGCCATCCCCGAGGCGCTCGCCGCGACGGGCCACGTCTGCTCGTCGGTCAACATCGGCTCCACCAAGGCCGGCATCAACGTCGGCGCCGCGGCGCTCGTCGCGGAAAAGTGCCTCGCCCTCGCGGAGGCGACGAAGGACCGGCACGGCTTCGGCGCCGCGAAGCTCGTCGTCTTCGCGAACCAGCCCGAGGACAATCCCTTCATGGCCGGCGCGGAGCTGGGCGCCGGCGAGCCGGACGTCGTGATCGACGTCGGCGTCTCCGGGCCGGGCGTCGTGAAGCGCGCGCTCGACCGCCTCCTCGCGAAGAACCCCGGCGCGACGCTCGACGAAATCGCCGAGGAGGTCAAGCACACGAGCTACCGCGTCACGCGCGTCGGCGAGCTCGTCGGACACGAGGTCGCGCGCGCGCTCGGCGTGCCGTTCGGCGTCGTCGACCTCGCGCTCGCGCCCACCTCGAAGGTCGGCGACAGCGTGGGCGAAATCTACCAGACGATGGGCCTGGGCAAGCTCGGCGCGCCCGGCACGACGGCCGCGGTGATGATGCTCAACGACGCCGTGAAGAAGGGCGGCTCGTTCGCGTCGTCGTCCGTGGGCGGCCTCTCCGGCGCGTTCATCCCCGTGATGGAGGACCACGCGATGAGCGAGGCCGTGACGGCCGGGACGCTCACGCTCGAGAAGCTCGAGGCGATGACCTCGGTCTGCTCCGTCGGGCTCGACATGATCCTCGTCCCGGGCGACGTGCCGGCCGAGACGATCGCCGGGCTCTACCTCGACGAAGCCGCGATCGGCGTCACGAACCGCAAGACGACCGGCGTGCGCGTGATCCCGGTCCCGGGCGCGGCGCCGGGCGAGTTCGTCGACTTCGGCGGGCTCTTCGGCTACGGCACCGTCGTCGCCCCGGCGTGCCCGGAGGGCAGCGCGGGGTTCGTCCGCCACGGCGGGCACATCCCCGCCCCGATCCACTCGCTCTCGAACTAGAGCGGTTCCGGAAAACGTGTGGCCGCCGGGACGGCGGCCGCTACCATTGACCGGTAGCGCCCGCGGTCCCCGCGGGCATCCGCGGCCGGATCAGAACCGCCAGCCGACGGAGGCGAACGCGCTCCATTCGGCCAGCTCGACGGAGCCCGAGACGACGCCGTCGCCGAAGTGCAGCTTTTCGTGCGGGAAGCGCGCTTCCGCGCCGACGGAGAAGACCAGCTCGTCCGTCGCCGCGAAGTCGAGCGCGAGGCCCGCGTAGCCGCCGAAGGTCCAGTCGTCGTCGTCCTTGCGGATCGTCGCGGCCGGCGCGCCGTCGCGGAAAAGGCGCGTCTCGGTTTCGAGCTCCGAGTACACCGCCAGGAAGCCGACGTCGCCGCGCAGCGAAAGCCACCTCGTGACTTTCCAGAACGGACGCACGCCCAGCCGCAGCTCCTGCAACGAGAGCGTGCCGTCGGACTGCACGTCCACGGTCCGGCTGGTCGTCTTGGAAGCACCGGACGCCCCCCCCGAGGTCTTCACGGTCGTCTGCGGGGGATTCCTCTCGACGGCGGTCGAGAAGCGGTCCTTCTCGACGGTGAGAACGGGCGCCTGGTAGCCGGCGGCGACGACGGGCGCGTTGACGTCTTCGAGGGCGCCGCCCATCGAGCCGTCGCGGTTGACGTAGTCGGCGGGATCCTGGAACTCCGGCTGCTTGATCGACGTGACGACGGTCCCGGACTCCTTCGTCGTCGTTTCGGTTTCGGTTCCGGCGACGCTCTTCGCGGCGGCGTAGGCGCGGCCCCGGACCGAGAAGCCGTCGACGTCGCCGTACCACGCCCAACCGGCGCCGAGGTCGAGGCCGAAGTCCTCCGTCTCCCACAAGGTCCGGTCGAGGCGGATTTCGGCGCCGCAGGCGGTCTCGTCCGAGCCGCCGTCGCGGAGGGCGTCGCCCCACGTCTCGCGCAACGACGTGCCGCCCGTTTCGCGGGTGCGCGTGGTCGTCGTGCCGGAATAGGACGTCCGGGCCCGCACCGCGCCGTCGGCGAAATCGTCGGCGCTCTGGAAGTGCCAGTTCTGCGTTTCGCCGGGTTGGTTCGCGCCGTCGTCCAGATTGATGTAATCGCCGTTGTCGAACTCCCAGTACGTCCTGCCCTCGGACCAGCCGGCGTCCTTCAGCACGTCGGACGCGGTCGTGCCTTCGGAGGAGGATCCGAGAATCTCGGTCTTGGCGGAAGAGGATCCGCCGGAGGAACGCAGGATCCCGCCCGCGGCGGCCGCCGCGGCGCGGGCGTCCACCGCGGCCGAGGTCTTGATTCCCGGCGCGGCGCGGAACCCGACCGAGACGCGCCACGCGGGTTCCGAATCGACGGGCTCGAGCTCGACCGCGGACGCGGCGGGCTCCGCGGCCATCGCGGCGAGGGGAAGGAGGAGGAGAGGGATGGCTTTCATGGATGGTCTCCTATTCGAAAAGATCGTCCGCTTCGAGGCGGATTTTGAAGAACGCGTTTTTGCCGGGGGACTTCACGCGGAATGCGTAGGGGGGCTTGCGGGAGAGCAGCTCCGCGCCGCAGGAATCGTCGAGCGGCTCGAAGGAGCCGCCGAGGCTTTCCGCGCCGAGGACCGCGAGCTTCACGTCGTCGGCCAGTTCGCCGGACTCCGCCACGATGCCGCGGGCGTTCTCCGCCGCGACCGCGAACGTCCCTTCCACGCTGCCGTCCTCGCCGAACGACATCGACGAAACCCGGCACGTCACCGCCCCGCGCGCCACCGCGGCCGGCGCGAGACCGAAGGCGGCCGAGAGGTTCGCCTCCTCGACCGAAAGCGGTCGCGGGGCCGGCTGCTGGGCCGGCTGCTGGGCCGGCTGGTGGACGCCGCCGCCGTCCTGGAGGGAGGACATCGTTTCCGCGATGGGCAGGAAGCGGGGGAGGCCCCCGACCTTCCACGCGAGGATCGCGAGCTTGTTGTCCGCCCGTCCCACGGTCGAATAGTCGCGGTTCACCACGCGCAGGCAGATCAGGCGCTCCGCCCGCGGGACGCTGTCGAGCGACGAGGCCATCGTGGCGTCCGAGACGCCGTAGACCGCCCGCGCGCCGTCCGCGAGGCCTGCGAACGCCGTCAGGTCGACCGGCGCGACGCGGTATTCCACGTCGCGGTAGGTCTCCGTCGTCCCCAGCGGGTCGATCACCGTGGCGGGGTCCACCAGATACGCCGTGCGCCGCCCCAGCCCATGGGGCGAGGAAGCGAACTTTAACGTCACCTTCCGGCCGTTGACGGTAATGTCATCGGAAAAGCTTGTTCCATCGGCGTTCAGCACGCCATTCGTGATATAACGGGTGCTGTCGCTGTAGGACCAGCTCGTCAGAGTGCCCGCCTCATCGCCGTCGCTCACGGTCGGGCGCTCCTCCAGTTTCTCCTCGTAGCCGCCCTCCAGGAACCGCTCGCTGTAAACCTTCCCGTTTTCGTCGTTCAGGAAATAATACTTCCAGTCATTGCCCGCCATCTTGATCATCTCGGGAACCTCGAAGAACGCCGCCTGATCATCGTCGAGGACCTTGATCACGGCCAGCGGCTCCGAGTCCTCGTAGCGGTCGGCGAACAGGAGACGCATGTCCGAGATCTCGTCCGCGTAGGACGGATGCCACGTCAGCGCGACCTGCGCGCAGTGCCAGCCGTTCGCGTTCTTCGCGTATTTCCACCGGAGCGCCGCCTCCACGAGCGGATGCCCCCGGACGACGAACGTCGCGGTCTCCTCGTTGCAGACCGGAGAGACCGCGACGTTCGTCGTCGTCACGTGCGTAAGGACGTAGGTGCCGTCCTCGAAGACCTGCCAGACGGCGTCGCCCTCGTCGAGGAGCCCGGACGCGACCGGCTCGTCCTCGTCGCCGTCCTGAAGGATCGTCACGGTGGCGTCGCCCGCCGGGTGCCACAGTGTCGAATACGTCAGCGTCTCCGTGCCGTCGCTCTCGCGCGGCCCCTCGCGCGTGTCGAGACGGAACTCCGCCGACGAGGCGGACGTGACGACAACTCCCACCCAGCCTTCCGGAACCGAATCGTAGAAGTTGATATTGTCGATAACGACCGTTTTGCCGTCGCCATGGACCGTGATCGATCCGCCCGGCACGACCTGATCCGCCGTCACGAAGAGCGTAACGCTTCCATCGGCACGGACCTCCAGGCTGTCCACCTTGTCGCCGGTCGCCGGATCAACGAGCTTGATACCTTCACTGGGAACGAGTTGCAACGAGTCAGGCGAGTCGAAAAAATCCTTCACTTTGTCCGGATCGAGGGTTATTCCAACCACCTCGCCCAGCTTGGCGGAATCATGACCAGACTTGAAATCGATGCCGACACCTTCCGGATCATTCGTCAGCAAATAGCCGTTTCCATTGACCACGACACACGAAGGCTCCGAAGCAGGATCCACCGGCGTTACGAGCACGGTCTTGGCAACCAGCGAGAGACCGTTTTCGTTGCCGGTGCCGACCAGATTCACCGTCGCCTTCACCGCGGCGACAACGTCCGTCAGGCCGTCGGCGGCCGTGTTCCACGTCGCGCGGTGCGGGCCCGGTTCGACCGAGGGCTCCGCGCCGGCGAGGAAGTTCGAGGCGACCCAGATGCGGCCCGTGCCGCCCTCGATCCGCTCCTCGAAGGTGATCCGCGCCGTCACGCCCGCGAGCAGGTTCGTGGAGCCTCCGACCTCGTAGTCCACGTCCACGAGCCCGTTCCACGGCCAGCGCTGGCGCGCGACGACGTTGGAGACGGCCGGCGGCTCCGGCGGCGGGAGAATCTGGAACGTCATGCTCGCGTGGCCCGTCCGCGGCGGCGCCATCGTCACCGTTGCCGTCGCCGTCCCCGGGTCCACGTTGTTCGTGTAGGAGACCGTGTAGTCCGTTCCCGCGAAGAGCACCTGGTCCACGCCGTCCAGCTGCACGCGGACGACTGGCTCGACGGCCGAGCCCGTCCATTCCTGGTCGGGGATGGCGTCGATCAGGATATCCTTGAAGGTCGCCGTGACCGTCGCGGCCCGCGCGGGCATCTCAAACGTCGTCGTCGCCGCGACCGGGGTCGCGAACGTCACGTCCATCGCGTCGTCGGCCGACCACCCGACGAAGGCCTTCCCCTCCTCCGGATCGTCCGCCACGACCGTCACGGTTTCGCCCGCCCGCGCCGGCGAGTTCGTGGTGCTGCCGCCCTCGACGGTCACCGCGAAGCGTCGGTCGATCACCACGCGCAGCGCCGCCTTGCCCGTGGCGGGGTCCAGAACGCACCCCGCGCCTCCGTCGAACGCGCCGCCCGCCGGTTCCGTGATCGCGAGCCCGTCGCGCAGGACGAGCGCCGAGGCGCAGAGGGCCCATGCGCTTTCATCGCCCCAAGTCGCCTCCGCCGTAACGACGCTCGCCCCGGAGACCGCGACCGTGTGGCCGTCGGCTTCGATGCCTGCCCATCCGGTGGCGGTCACGACGGAATCCGCGATGACGATGTCGCCGTCGCCGCCGGAGATGCCGTCGTAGCCGCCTCCACAGGCGGTCACGACGGCGTTCGAGATCGCGAGGCTGCCGCCGACGCGAATCCCATCCTGCCCGCTATGGGCCGTGACGACGGCTTCGTCGATGAGCAGGTTCCCGTCGGTGTCGATGCCCGCGCCGTTGTATTCCACCCAGGCGACGAGCGCCCCGCCGCCCGTGATCGCAAGATTGCCCTGCGAACGGACGCCGTAGCCGTGGCCCTGGTCCTCGATCAGGGGATGATCCGCGTTCTGCAGGATGTTCGAGCCCGTGAGCGAAATCGTGAGGTCGAAACCCTCGCCCGAGAAGACGGTCGCCGAATCCGTCCAGAGGGACTCGTAGTCCTTCTCGAACGCGTGCGTCGCGGTGATCGTGGCGTTCGAGAGGGCGAGCGTTCCGCCGGACGCCGTGCCCGCGAACGACGCGGTTCCGTCGCCGAGGATGTCGTTTTTGTTCGTCTCGCACACCTGCACGCCGCCGACCCAGAGGGGGTAGGCGACGGACGCCGGGTCGGCGATGGCGATGTAGCCGTCGGCGTCGCCCGCGATGCCCGCGAGCGCCGCGCACGCCGCCACGTCGGCGCCGGTGGCGAAGGCGTTGGTGTGGACCGCCGTGTAGATGCCCTTCGTGAAGAGATAGGCCTCCATGTTCCGGCCGGCCGCATTGTCTTCTACGCACGAGAATCGGTCCCAGCCGGATTCGGACGCCCTGAAGACGATGTCGATGGGCAGTACGTCGCCCGGCTCCACGTCGTCGGACAGCGTGAAGGAAAACGTCCACATCGTCCCGTCGAGGCCGTAATTGGCCTTGCCCGCCGTCGCCGCGAAGAAGCCCTTCATTCCCGCCGGGGCCGTCGGATCCTCCACGGGGTTGCTGCGGGCGAGTTGCTTGACGGCTTCGCCGGGTTCGACGGCGATGCGTCCGAGATGGTTCGTCGCCAGAAGAAGCTTGTCGCTGTAGTGGACACGGAGGCCCGTCGCGCCATATTGCTTGCTGGCTCCGGAGACCTTGATCGTGCAGTCGATGGCCCGCCCCCTGGCCTCGGACAGGAGGAAGGTCCTTCCGCCCTCCTTTCCGTCCACCGTGACGGTCAGGACGGGCTTGTTCAAGGCGTCGTCGGGATGCGCGTTTTCGTCCACGACGTTTCCGTCCGAGGAGACGGGCGGCGCCACGGCGGGCGAAGTATAAGCAGAATCATCGGCCAACCAGTCTTCCATCCTCCCGCTTCCGCCGGTAGAGAGAAAGGAATAAAACGCCAGGGTCACACTGGCGTCGATCGCATCGACGACCCCGTTGCCGTTGACGTCGGCGTTGATCTTCTGCTGCGGATCGGTGAAGGTGGTGCCCTGCGACGTGCTCTGGCTGGCGTATTCCGCAAGCATCCAGCTGGCGTCCTTGGCGTCCACGCGATCGTCGAAGTTCACGTCGCCGAGGATATCTGTCACGGCGGACGCAGCGAGCGCCCACGCGGCCATCGTCGCGGTAAAC
>JAFPUX010000153.1 GCA_017413145.1 Kiritimatiellia bacterium
CGGCGAGCGTGAGCGCGCGCGGGGCGGCGTCCCAGCGCGCGGGGTCGCGCGGGAGCGGGCAGCCGAAGACGGCGGAGCAGAGCCGGCGCACGTCCGCGCCCGAGAGCAGGCACGCCTTCGCGGCGTAGAACGAGAGCCCCGTGGCGGGGTCTTCGCCCCGGCGCCAGACGGGCAGGATCGACGGATGCTCGGCGGCGGCGAGGATGCGCGCCTCGCGCTCGAAGCGGCGCCGAGCGCGTTCGGCGGATTCCGCGTCCGGCGCGCGCAGGAGCTTGAGCGCGACGTCGCGACCGAGCGAACGGTCCCGCGCGAGCCAGACGCTCCCCATCCCGCCCTCGCCGAGCGGCCGCACGAGCTCGAACTCGCCGCCGACGACGAGCCCGGGGCGAAGCTCGGTCGGAACGGGGTCTTTCGAGGCGGGGTCGTTCATGGCGGCAATCAACGCCCGACGGGGCCGGCGGCGGCATCGCCGCCGCGCTCCGTCGGACTTGCGGACAACAGGGCTTCATGGAGGTCGGCGAGGGGGAGGCGGCCCTGGCCGAAGGCGAGCAGTTCGCGGCGGACGGCGCGCAGGACGCGGTCCTTGATCTGGTAGACGGCGTTCGCGCGCATGCGGAATTCCGCGGCGACGTCGGCGGCGGGGCGGTCCTCGAGGACGTGCGCGCGGAAGACGGCCTTCGCGTTGGGCGTGAAGGCGTGGCGGCGCAGGACGCGCGAGAGGGCGAGCGTCCAGCATTCGAGCATCAGCTCGCGGTCGGCGTCGGACGTTTCGGGGCCGGCCTCGCGCTCGCCCGTCTCGGCGACGGCGGTCTCGGGGCGGGCGCGGCCTTCGCGCTGGAAGCGCAGGACGAGGCTGCGGACGACGGAGAAGAGGTAACCGCGGAAACGGCCGCGGTCGCGGTCGTAGCGGAAGCCCGGCAGCGCGCGGGACACCGCGAGGAACGTCTCCTGCACGAGGTCGTCGCGGTCCGCGGCGCCGAGCGCGCGGAAGTCGACGCGCTCGCGGGCGAGCCAGCGCCGCACGACCGGACCGTAGAGCCGCGCGAAATCGTTCCAGCGCGGGCTCTCCGGGTCGGCGGCGATCGCGCGCAGGAGCGTCGGCGACGTGACCGGGAAGGCGTCCGTGTCCATGCCGCGGATTCTAGCAGAAACCGTCCCGCGCCGCCAGCCGCGCGCGGGGCGGCTTGATTTCGCGCGGCGAAACTGCGAGAATGGCGCGCCAAGGAAAACCTCCGCCATGACCCTCGACGAGACACCCTCCGGCGAACGCCTGCACGTCGGCTTCTTCGGCCGACGCAACGCGGGCAAGTCCAGCCTCGTGAACGCCGTCGCCGGACAGGACCTCGCCGTCGTGTCGCCGGTCGCCGGCACGACGACCGACCCCGTCGCCAAGTCGATGGAGTGGCTGCCGCTCGGCCCCGTCGTCGTGCTGGACACGCCCGGCCTGGACGACGACGACGCGTCGCTCGGCGCCGAACGCGTCCGCCGGGCGCGCCGCACGCTCGCGCGCGTCGACG
>JAFPUX010000154.1 GCA_017413145.1 Kiritimatiellia bacterium
CTTGCCGACCTTGAGCGCGACGCCGGCGTCGAGCGCGATGCGGCGCGCCTCCTCGCCGGCGGCGAAGACGGTGCGCGTCGCGGCCGGGCCGGCGGTGTCGCGGGATCCGCCCTGCGAGAAGAAGTCGCCGAAGACGGCGTCGAACGTGCGCTCCGCGGCGGCGTCGGTCGCGCCGCGGCCGAAGAGGTCGAGCGTGCAGAACTTCACGCCGCCGCGGCCGGTCGAGTAGTCGAGCAGCGCCGCGTAGTTCATGTCGAACTCGCCCTCGATCTGCGGGCGGTAGCCGGCGACGGTCGGGCTCTTGAGCTGGAGCGCCGCGAGCGAGAGGTTGCCGGTCCAGCGCGGCTCGTTGCGGCCGTGCTTCACGCGCAGCTCGGGCGAGGCGCCGGACCAGTCGTGCAGGTCCTCGTCGCCGAGCGTGCGCAGCGCGGGCGAGACGCGGTCGCGCAGGAAGAGGACGCGGCTCGCGCGGTCCTGCACCTCGAAGCCGAACGCCTTCCAGGCGTCGGGCCGCTGCGCGAGCACGAGCACGCGCAGGCCGTCCTTCACCGCGTCCATCGGCAGCGCGCCGAAGCCGCCGCCGCCCTTGCCGAGCGCGTTGGCGCCGACGACGAGGAAGCGCTCGCCCCGGGCGTCCGCGGGCGAGGCGACCTTGGCGAAGTTCGAGAGCCCGCGCGCGCGAAGCTCCGGCTCGGTCTTGCCGTCCGGGTCCCAGAGCGCGAAGCGCGGCGCCTTGGCGAAGGGGTTCTTGCGCCTGGGGTGCACCTCGAAGGCGAACGAGTCCTCGGACAGCTTCGCGCCCCTGGCGTCGAGGAACTCGATGCGGATCTCGCCGGCGGTCTTCTTCTCGACCTCGGGCGCGGCGAAGGAGATCGGCGAGAAGTCCGGGACGTTGGAGGCGAGGCGGCGCGGCTTCACGACGCCGGCGGCGACGCGCCTGCCGCCGAGAGTGGCGGTCCAGCGGGCGCCGAAGGCGCGCGGGTCGAAGCCGTCCCAGAGCAGGATGCACTGCTTCTCGACCGTCTCGCCCGAATACCATGCGTGGCGGCGGTCGGTGAAGTCGGGCGAGCCGCCGAGCCAGCCGAGAAAGTCGAGGTTGGTCTTTCGGACGATGTCCCACGACGGGAACGCCCAGTCGGGGCGGCCCTTCGGCACCTCCTCCTCGGACTTGAACTGGTAGGTCGGCCCGTATTTGTTGTGGATGCCCTCGAGCGTCCAGCCCGGCATCCCGTAGCCGTAGTCGAGGTTGAACCACACGATGCCGGCGTTGACGCCGAAGGTGCGCCAGGCGCGCGTGACTCGCGTGACGAAGTCGTCCGTGAACTTCCAGAAGAGCGGGTGCAGGACGCGGCGGATGTAGAGCGCCTCGACGTGGCGGTCGGAGATCTTCTCCGGCTCCGTGCGGTAGGCCTCCTCGCCGTAGTAGATCGCGAGCAGCTCGGTCACGAGGTCGCGCTTGTCCTGGTACCAGCTGTACTGGTAGGGGTGGCCGAACTCGCACGCCTGGAACGGGAACTTCCCCGTGCCCCCCGCCCACGCGCTCGGCCACTCGACGCGCTCCTGCAGCGGCACCCAGTTGAAGTAGAGGTTCGCGGAGGCGATCTCGCCCGTGGAGCCGTCCGAGTGCGAGAAGTAGAGCACGTTGGGGTTCGTCTCCTTGGCCGCCGCGACGAGGTCCGCCATCATCTTCGCGAAGCCGGAGTCGTCCCCGCATCCCAGGTGCTTCGCCTCGTAGGACCACTGCGGCAGGTAGGCGTTCACGCCCATGTAGACCATCGCGACGCACGGCCAGTTGCGGCTGCGGCGGAGGTTCGCGGCCTGCGTCCGCTTGAACGCCTCGCGCTTCTCGCCGGGGTTCATGAGCGGCCCCTTGGTGTTCCAGTCGAACGCCGTCGTCGGCATCACGACCGCGATGCCGTTCTCGGAGAGGTACTCGAGCGTCTCGTCGCCGAGATAGGGGTCGAGCGCGACCTGGTGCGCGTACTGGATGCAGTTGTAGCCGATGCCCTGCAGGAACTTCGCGCCGTATCGGCTGCCGTTGAAGTTGTAGGAGACGCGGAACTTCTGCTCGTGGCCGTTCATGAGGATCTTCCGCTTCTCGCGCCAGATCTCGCGGAAGCCGAACTTCACGTCGCGGTAGTCGGCGACCTTGCCGTTCGGGCCGCCGAACCGGACCTTCACCTTGAGCGTGTAGAGGTAGCCGCGCCCGAGCTCCCACGTGATCGGGTCGGCCCACGGCGCGGAGGGCTTCACGACGTTCTCGCCCTCCCTTAGGTCGAACGCGCCGCCGAGCTTCTTCACGGGCCTGCCGTCCGCGTCGAAGATCTCGGCGAGCACCTCCGCGCGGCACGCCGCGGGGACGGTGACCGTCGTCTCCACCGTGATCCTCTTCTCGCGCCACGACGTGTTCGCGAAGACGTCGTCGACCGAATAGGCCTCCTTCGCGACGAGGAACGGCGGGTCCTTCTCGAGCTTGAAGTCGGAGTTCCTGCCGGCGAGGAGCATGTGGAACTCGTTCTCGGCGCCGTAGGAGAGCAGCGACGAAACGTCCACCTCGCCGGCCGGCTCCTTGATCTCCCCCGCCCTCTTCCCGTTCACGAACACGACCACGCGGCAGCCGCGGATGCCGTCCTGCGCGAACGAGACGCGCAGGCCGCTCCACTCGGCGGGGATCGGGCGCCGCGCGCGGAGCCAGACGCAGTTGTAGCCGGACCAGTTCCCGCCCATGCCCGCGGGCGGCGGGTCCCACGACGGCCCCCGCGCCTCGGGCTGGAACATCTGCCGCGCCCACCACTGGCCGTTCCAGAAGTGCCACTTGCCCCACTGCGGGGCGGGCACGTCCGGGATCGTCTCGGCCGCGTCGCGCGTCGGCCAGGCGTCCCAGTGCTTCTCGACCTTGTCGCGGATCGGTTCGGCGGACGCCCCGCACGCGGCGAGGGCGAGGAGAAGAAGGAGCGCGGTTCGTTTCATGGTCGGGGGGGGGGCGTCGCGCCCGCTACTTCACGATGAGGACCGTCGCCGGGAACGGGGCGTGGTGGTACCAGAGGTACTTGGCCGTCTCGCCGGCGGCCGCCACCTCCTCCGCGCTCTTGCGGCGGATGTCCTTCGGGAAGGGAGAGGAATCCTGCGTGTAGTAGAAGTAGGAGCCCTCGCGATCCACCTCGCCGAACTCGACGAGCGCCGTGTTGATCATGGGGCTGCCTGTCTTGACCGACCAGTCCGCCACGAGGATCTCGCACCCGGCGAGCTTCTTCGAGCCTTCCGTCGTCGGGCACGAGAAGACGATCGGGCCGCCGCTGTTGCATAGTGCCCGGCCGTCCTTTTTCGTCATCCGGATCAGCGCGTCCGTCGTTGAATACCCGCCGTTGGCGGCCAGATCAAGAATCACGGCAGCCTTCGTGTGGTTGGCATCCGAGATGTTGCCTGAATAGACGGTATTCTCGGACACGAAACGCAAAATGCCGTCCTTGAACCGTAACCGGGCTCCATTCTGGCTGCTGTTGTTGAGAAGATTGACGAGTCCCGTCGAGTTGAACGTAGCGGACTCAAGAACGACGTCAAGATTGCGAGCTTCAAGCGAGCCCGTGACCGTAGAGGATTTGACTTCGAAAGTCGTCCATCCCGAAAGCGAACCGGCGTCGAACTTGGCGACCGTCGCCGCGGAACCGTTCTGGAACCGGAGGGTCGCGCCGTTGGCGAACTTGATGTTCTCCGGGCTCCTCAAGGCGATGCCGTCGAAGACGACCGTTCCGTCCTGCGGCAGGTCCATTAGCGCGCTTAGGGCGATGGCGGCGTCTTCGTCCGTGCCGAGGAACGTCGTGCTGCCGCTGGCAGTATAGGTTATGGTGCTGGCGACGACCGCCCGGTCCACGCGGCAGGTGACGACCGCGTTCGGGAACTTCGCGGTCGAGCCGGCGGTCGGCCAGCCGCGGCCGCCCGCGACGGAAGCAGTCCAGTTCGCCGCGTCGCACCAGAGGCCGTCCGCGACATCGGACTTCCACGTGTAGGTCGCGCCGTCGGCGATCGTCGTCGAGAGGACGGCCGTCTCGTTCGTGAAGGCGAGAGAGCCCACGACGGCGACGTGGCGCAGGAGGATCGAGAGCGTCTCGCCGAACTGCTCCGTCGCGAACGGCTGGATCGTGTGCGCTCCGGCGGCGAGCAGCGAGGCGTCGGTGTAGGTCGCCTGGTTGGTCATCGACGAGGCGTCCGGCCCGACCCACAGCTCGAGCCGCTGCGAGTCTGCTGTCGCCGCACCATCCACCGTGTAGCCGAGAACCCCGCCCGCCGCCGTATAGGCAAGCGGTTCGGAGAACATCGGCGCCGTGGCGATGGAGCCGGTCCACGTCGCCGTTCCGCCGGACTGCCCGTTGTCGGCAACGATCGAGAAGAAGCATTCCGTCCCGGGAAGGAGCCCCGCGGCGGAGATCTCGCCCGAGCCGATGAAATCGGAAAGAGCCGTCGAGCCGACCGAGAGATCGTCGGCGGCATACCCCCAGGCCGCCGCGAGCGAGACGGTGCTTGCACCGGTGCCGGCAGAGGTGACGTCGATCGGGAGAACGACCGAGCAGGGGGCGACCGTCGCGTCGTCGGGATGGACGGCAAGGACGGGCGCATCGCCCGCGAGCGAGAAGTCGGTGTAGCGGATGATCACGACGCCGCTGCCGCCGTTGCCGGCGATTCGGGTGGCGGCCGATGCGTTGCAACCCCCGCCGCCGCCGCCGCCGGTACCATCGACGCCGGCCGTCGCGGGAACCGTCCAGTAAGCGCCGTTGCCACCGTTCTCGCCGCCGGGCGCCATGACATCGGCGTTGCTGCGCGCGCCACCGCCGCCGCCCGAGCCGTAGACGACGCGTGTGCCGGTGATGGAAAAGGCGAGACCCGCGCCGCCGGCTCCCGCGCCAGACGGCGTGACGCCGGAGGCCGATCCGTTCGCACCCTTCGTGCCCGCACCGCCGCCGCCGCCGGGACGATAGTCGTTCTGCGGGTCGCCGCCAACGTGGCCTTGTCCGTAAACCGCCAGAGCGTCCGTGCCTTTCCTGTTCCGCGCGCCACCGCCGCCGGATGCGCCGCTCGATCCGGTGGCGGTGTTGTCGTCCCAACCGACGCCGCAGCCGCCGCCATAGGCGATGAAGTTCGTGGTTGCGCCGCCTTCGGATGTGATGAGCGAGTTGCCGCCGGGGGTCTTCGAACTTGTCGCGGAGGACGCCATCGTCCCGCCCGCGCCGATCGTCACGGCGTAGACGCCGGGTTCGAGAAGAACCTTCGTGGCGTGGACCACGCCGCCGCC
>JAFPUX010000155.1 GCA_017413145.1 Kiritimatiellia bacterium
AGGCCGCGGCCACGCTGCTCGTCGCGCCCGCCGGGAGCGCGGCGACGAACGCCTTCCCGGCGGGGACGCTCGTCGCGACCGGCTGGACGAACCTCGTCGCGCGCGGGCTTCGCCCCGCGACGTCCTACGCGGGCGTTCTGCGCCTCGACAGCGGCCTCGCGGGCGGCGTGCGCGACCTGCCCGTCGCGTTCGAGACGGCGCCCGAGTCGAATGACCTCCCCCCGGTTTCCGCCTGCGCGTGGACGAACACGGGGACGTGGCGGACCGACGAGCCGCCGTTCGAGACCAACCTCCTGCGCGCCGCGACCTACGCGGTGAGCGGCACCAAGTGGACCGGAAGCACGGCTTATCTCTCCGACGGCGCGTTCGTGACGCAGAGCCGCGGCTGCGGCCTCGGCAGCGGCAACACGGTCACGTGGACGCTCGCGGAGCCCTCGGACGTCTCGCGCATCCGCGCCTACGCCTACTGGCCGGACAGCAACTGGATGAAGATCGCGATCGAGTCCGTCTCGTTCCAGGACGAGGCCGGCGCGTGGACGACGCTCGAAAGCAGCGGCACGGTCCACTCGATCGGCGACACGACGCAGTCCGCGGAGCTCTCGGCGACGGAGCCCGGGAAGGTCCTCTTCCCGCGGGCGACCGGCATCCGGATCCTGTTCCGGGCGAACCCCAGCCGCGACGGCACGATCTACCACGAGTTCGAGGCGTTCGCGCCGGAGGCGGACCAGCTGCCGCCGGATCTCGCCGTCCTCTCCGCCACGCGCACCGCGGAGCGGCTCGCGGCCGTCGTCGGGCTCTCCCATCCGCTGGCGACGAACGCCGTCGCGACCGCCTACCTCGCGGCCGTCTACGGCGCGGAGGACACGAACGCCTGGACCGCCGCCGCGACGGCGCCGCTCGAGCGGGGCGCGGTCGCGCAGAGCTTCTCGATCCCCGCCGCCGAGCTCGCCGGCATGTCCTACCTGCGCTTCCGCTACGCGGACGAGTCCGGCGTCTCGCGCTGGACCGACTCGGTCTACCTGCCGGACCTGCCGGTCCTGGAGTCCGTCCCGCCGGCCGTCGCCTTCTCGCACGTCGCCGGCGCGACCGCCGACACCGCCACGATCGCCGCGATCCTCGCGGAGGCCGGCACCGGCGCGGCGGGCGGCGCGGCCGACGTCTACCTGCAGTACAGCCTCGTCCCCGGCGCGTTCGACGGCCTCGAGGGCGCCTGGACGGGCAGCGAGCGGCTCCTCGCCTCCGGCGTGCCCGCCGGCGCGACGAACCTCGTCGCGACCTGGCTGCGGCCCGGACGGAACTACACGGCGCGCCTCGTCGCGCGCAACGCCGCGGGCGACGAGGGCGTTTCGGAGTCCTTCGACTTCTCGACGCCGGTCGAGCGCGACTTCACCGGCGGCGAATGGGGCCTGCGGCAGGTCCAGTTCTTCGACTGCTCGGCGTTCGCGACGCGGGATTTCCCCGCCGTGCCCGCGGACGCCGACGTCGTGGAGGGCGTCATCATGGCCGACACGTCGCGGTACGCGACGTCGTCGAGGACCGGCGTGCAGTACGACTGGGGCGACCAGCAGAAGAACCTCGGCTTCGCCTACGCCGGCGCGATCTTCCTCGAGGCGGGACAGACCTACACGTTCGGCGAGAACTTCGACGACGGCGTCCGCATCGAGATCGACGGCGAGGCCGTCCTCGACAACCGCGACTACACCAAGGCGTCGTACGCCGACTACGCCTGCACGCGGACCGGCTGGCACTCCTTCAAGCTCTGGCTCTTCCAGGACTACGGCGGCGTCGGCTGGCGGACCGACCGCCTCGGCGGCCACTCGGTCGCGTGGAACACGGCCGGCGTCAAGGCCACCGGCTCGAACTCCGCGTGGCGCGACTTCATCGACCCGGGCGACGGCTCGCTGCTCTGGAGCGTCTTCCCGCGCGCGCCCGTCGTCGAGGGCTTCGCGAAGGACGGCGACGCGCTCGTCCTGACGGTCTCCCTGCCGGCCGCCGACGGCCCGTGCTCGCTGTACGCCGTCTGGGGCGAAGCGAACGCCGGCGCGGACACCAACGCGTGGTTCCGCCGGGCGCTCGTCTCCGGCGACGTCGCGGCCGGCGCGACGAACCTCGCGTACCGGATCGCGGACGCCGCCGAGGCGGCGGTCGTCCGGTTCTACACGGAGGACGCGGCCGGCAACGTGGCGTGGAGCGAAAGCTGCTACCCGGACTTCGCCACGCCGGTCGTGCGCGACGGCGGCGTCTCGCACGACGGCGACCGCGCCACGCTCACGGCGAACCTGCTCTCCGCCGGCGTGGGCGAGCTCGTCCTCGTCGTCCAGTGGGCCGACAACGCCGCGATGGCGGGCGCGCGGTCGCAGGCGATCGCGACGGCCGGACCCGGCGTCTACTCCGCCACGATCGAGGTGGAGCCCGGCGCGACGACGTGGTACCGCTTCGTCGCGCAGATCCGCGAAGGCCCCGCCGACGTCACGCCGGTCTCGTCCTTCACGACGCTCGCCGGCTCGCGCCTCGCCTCGACCGCCAGCTGCTCCTCCGTTTCGCACCACACCGCCACGCTGAACGGCTCGCTCGCGGCCATCGGCGCGGGCGAAACGGAAATCTGGGTCTACGCCGGCACGGATCCGCAGGCGCTCGAGCCGTTCGACGTCCGCACGGTCTCCGCGGCCGGCGCGTTCACCCTCTCCGAGACGTTCCCCGGCGATCCGCACCAGGTCTGGTTCGCGTTCAAGTCCGTCAACGTCGCGGCGGGCGGCACGCGCTGGGAGAGCTGGAGCTCCACCAACTCCCTCACGACGGTCGACGCCCTGACCTACACGTGGCGGCAGGACGTGTCCGAGGGCGCGTGGAACAATCCGTCCAACTGGATCCCGAGCGCCAGCGCCGACGACTGCATCGGCTACCCGGACCACCGCAACGCCAGCGTCGACTTCGCGAACGGGACCGTCGCGACCGTGACCGTGCCGGGCAAGTTCCGGTTCGGCGGCTGGCCCGTGTACCGCAACGACCTCGACCTGACGTTCGTCGGCGACGGCGCAGCCGTCTCCGGCCTCACGGGCGACATGCAGGGCGGCAGTACCGGCTATTACCGGAACTGCTCGTGGACGTTCTCCAACCTCACCCTCACCGAGGACAACGGCATCACGTTCGGCGACACCGGATCGCGCGACTCGACGATCCGCGCGACGGACGGCGCGGTCGTTTCGTTCGGCGACGCCACCACGCTCATGGGCAGCAACATGTGGATCGTCGTCGACGGCGGCGCCACGCTCGAGTCCCGCAAGAACGGTCCCGCCCTCGCGATGAAGGACGGCGGCATCCGGATCGAAGACGGCATCCTGACCGGCGGACGCATCCTCACCGACTACAACTGGGCGCAGACGACGAACCAGACGATTCTCGTGTCCGGCGCCGCGCCGCGGATCGTCCTCTCGACCTCGTTCCGCAACGCGGACGAGGACTCGAACAAACCCGGCGCCAACCTCCAGAACGCCGACACGGCGTTCCTCTTCACCGTGCCGAAGGAGGGTTGGGCGGAGCCGGCGATTTCCTCGGAGTCCGCGACCGAGGCGTTCGGCGCGTTGCGCGGGGACGGGGCGGGGCGGTACGTGCTCTCCCTCGACCCGAAGAGCCCCGCCTTCAAGCGGGCCGGCGACCACGCCGTGCAGCTCCTCGCCTGGGCGGGCGGCGTCGACACGAACCACGTCGCGCTCGCCCCCGCGCCGGAGAACGCCGAAGTCTTCTGGACGTACGGTTGGCCGTCCGTCCGGACCGCGCCGGCCTCCGCGGGCGACGCGCCGACCGGCGTCCGCGCCGTGATCCACGGCGCGAACCTCTCCATTCCGGAGGTCCGGTCCGCCGCGGACGGCGTCGTGGCGACGGTTTCGCTGGACGCGCTGGACGAAGACGCGGAGAACGTCCTGGTTTCGATCGAAGTCTCGTCCTCGCCGGACGGGTTCGCCGATCCGGACTTCGCGTTCGCCTACGCCGGCAACCCCGTGGCCGAACCGGGCGAGTTCGACATCCTCGCGACGAACCTCGTCCCCGCCACGCCCTACTGGGCCCGCGCCGTCGTCGTCGCGGCGGGCGGCGGTGAACCGTCGCATTCCGAGGTGCGGCCTCTCGTGACGGAGGGCGAAGGACGCTACGCGTTCGTGGGCGCCGCCGAGAGGTCGCTCTCCGCGCAGGCGACGCTCGTCGCGGCCGGCGTCGGGTCGGCCGGCGCGAAGGTCCGGATCGAGGCGTCGCTCACGGCCGACTTCGCCGCGCTCTACTCCGCGTCGCGCGAGGTCCGCGTCGAGGACGGCTCTTCCGCCACGCTCGCGGTGGAGGATCTCGATCCCGAAACGTCCTACTGGCTCCGCGCCCGCTTCACGACCGACCGCGGATTCGTCTTCTACGGCACCGACACCGTGGCGCGCGCGACGACCGCCGACCCGATCGACCGGGCGATCGTCTTCGTTCCGGGCCTCGTGCAGGCGAGGCTGTCCGGTGGCGCGAACTGGACGACGGACGTGAAGACGCACTCCTCCGCCGTCTACGTCCCCGGCGCGATCATGGCGTCGACGACGCAGAAGGCGTTGAACCCCTACGACGGAAAGGAATACTCCTGGGGCGGCGACCAGACCTGGGGCTACGTCGGGCAGATGTGGATGGAAGGCGGACGGACCTACTGGTTCGCCAAGCAGATCGACGACCGCGCCTGGGCCAAGGTGGAGGACTCCGTCATCTTCGGCAGCTCGTCGACCGGTTCGTTCGCGCCTCCCGGGTCGGGCTGGTACGACGTGGACTTCCGCGTCGGCAACGACGGCGGTGCGGCGGGCAACACGGCCGGCTCGATCGGCTTCGGCTGGAACGCGGACGGCATCTGGTCGTTCGAGACCGCGACGTTCCGCGAAAGCGGCGGCTGGCACAAGGCGATCGACCCCGGCGACGGCTCGATGCTGCGCGTCGTCTACTCGGAAACGCCGTTCATGACGGTCGAGTCCGTCTCCTCCGCGGGCGGCGTCCTCGCCGTGACTGCGTCCTTCGACGGCGTCCCGGAGAACGGGGGCGAGTTCCGCGCTTTCTTCGGTCCCGCGAACTGCGGCGTCGACGAGGCGGCGTGGCCGGCCAGCGCCGTCGTCGCGCAGATCTGGGAAGGCGACACCGCTTCCAGGACCTACGCGGTTCCCGGCGCGGGCAACGCGGCGTTCGTCGTCTTCCGGTTCTCCGGAAAGGATCCCGCCAACGCGCCGTGGCGCCAGTGGAGTCCGGTCTACGACCTCGCCGCGGAACGTCCTTCCTTCCGGATCGAAAGCTCGCTCGTCGCGTTCACGAACCTCTCCTGGATCGCGCGCTGCACCGGCGTCGGCCAGGGCGCGTCGACGGTTTCCGCCGAGATCCAGCTCTCGACCGAAGCGGACTTCTCCGTCACCAACCAGGTCGTACCGTTCGGCTACGACGGCGTCGGCGTTTTCGAAGCGTCGTTCGCCGGGCTCGAGACCAACAAGACCTACTGGGCGCGCGTCACCGGCGTCAACGACCGCGGCGAGCGGGGCTTCTCGACCACGATCTCGCGCACGACGCTCCTGCCCGGTCCGCCGGTGACGACGCTCGTTCCCATGTCCGTCGGGTTCTCGTCCGTGGACTGGCAGGCCACGGTGAACGCGTTCGGGTTCGGCGGCGAATCGGCGCGCTTCTGGATCGACGTGTCGGAGTCCGGCGACTTCGGGGACGCGGTTTCCTTCGGCGATTTCCTGGCGACGGAAGAGCCCTTCGCGATTTCCGCCCAAACGCCCGGGCTCAAGCCCGGAACGACCTACGCGGCCCGGAGCCACGCCCGCAACGTCTGGGGCGTCGAGGCCGTCTCCGCGCCCTGCGAGTTCACGACCCGCGCCGAGCCGTTCGTGATGACGGACGTGGGCTCGGTCGCGGGCGCCGCCGGCAGGACGACGCTCACGATCGAGTGCGTCCAGCTCGAACCCGGAACGCGCTACTACGTCACGTTCAACGTCGACGGTTCGACCATCGGATCCTCCTACGGGACGTCGACCGGCGTCTTCTCGGCGATCCATTTCGGCGTGCCCGGATCGACGCATTCGGTCGTCGTGACCGTAGCGGGTAGCCTCGACGGCGCCGGACGGTCCTACGTGCGCACCTATTCCGGGACGTTCACCGTCGGCGAAAACGCCTACGCGATCGGCTCGCTCGCGGACTTGCGTTCCGTCCCGATGCACGTCGGCGACAAGCTCCTCCTTCCCGAGCTCGCGACGGCCCGCGACTATTACGTTCCGCTCGACATCCGGCCGTTCGAACTGCTCGAGGACGGCCGGACGATCCGCGCCGTCGCGCCCGGCTTCTCGGCCGTGGCCGCCTATCGGTACGACCCGCTGCAGGACGCCGAGGTCCGGGATCCGGCGATGGGCCTCGCGGTCTGCGTCCCGGAGGCGCCCGGCCGCGTCTTCGTCGCGAAGGAAACGACCGGAAGCTGGAACTGGTCCGACACGAAGAAATGGACGTGCGTCTCCGATCCGTCCGCGACGGGCGCCGCGTATCCGGACGGCGTCGGCGACGTCGCCATGGCGCCGCTCGCCAGGAACACGACCCTCACGCTCGACGTCGACGCCACGGTCGGAGCGCTTTACGTCGGGTTCGATGCGGCCGTTCCGCCCTCCGGAAGCCTCCGGTTCGGCGGGAACAACCGGACGCTGACGTTCCGGTCCGGTGAAAAGAACAAGCCGGGGCTCCTCCGCGTGACGGGTCTCGGCCGGAGCGACGTGTACGACGACCGCCCGAGTTTCACGCTGGGAAGCGACAGCGCCGGCAAGCGGCTCGTCCTCGCCGTTCCGGAGGGACTCGACATCGACGGCGGCAAGCATCCCGACTACACGAACACGGTCTACCGCAACCGGCACAACTACCTCCGCTTCTGGAACGGATACGGCGACATGGAGATTCCCGCCGGAAAGGTCCTGCATCTCGACAATTTCGACCATTGCAGCTTCAGCGACAGCCAGATGGGCAACTGCTCCGCGTTCATCTGGCAGAGCGGGTTCCCGATCGCGGGCGAAGGGACGATCGTCTACGATTCCGCGGCGCTCGGGTATTTCAACGGCGCCCTGAAGGACTTCGCCGGAACGCTCGTGATCCGGCAGAAGCAACGCTATGCCGGCATGGGCGTCGACAGCCGCGGCGGCGGCTTCTGGCTGGTGGCCGGCGTCGGGAAGGCGTCGAAGAGATCGACCTTCCGGATCGAGGGCGAGGTTCCCTATTCGGACAGCCTCCGCAACGCCATCGGCCTCGCCACGTGGGGCAGCACCCACGGTTGGGGCGCATGGGGACCGGGCGACAACTGCTTCGGCGGCCGGGCCATGGTCTTCGCCGGCGGCACCCTCCTGCAGCGCGGAAACGACGGCTCGTGGCCGAATGCCGGAATCTACAAGAACCCGAACCGGTCCGACGCGCTCGTCGTGGCGGAGGGCTTTTCCTCGATCGACCAGACGTCCCACAACAACACCACGCCGACGAACCGCATGGAGTTCGCGTCGCTCCGCCACGAGAACCGCGGCACTCTCCGCGTGTCCACGACGGACACGGGCACCTACGGCGGAACCATCCCGGAAACCCAGGCGCACTGCATCGTACGCGGCTTCGGCGAGCACGCCATCGGCGCCGGCGGCGCGCCCGGTTCGAATCGGGAGTCCATCGTCCCGTGGATCGTCTGTCCCGTCCAGTGGGGCTACCGGCTCTACTTCCCGTTCGCCGGAGAGCGAGACGGCGAGACGGACTGCCTCCTCCGCGGCCTGACGCACCCGGCGTCGAAGGACTCCCTCGCCGCAGCGACGGATTCGGGCGAGAACGTGTTCGTGAACGAAAAGACGATTGCGCTCGAGTCGGACGCCACGGTCAACTCTCTCTGCCTGAACAACAACTGGAGCAAGGGCACCGCGCTCGGCGCGGGCCGGACCCTGACGATCGTCTCTGGCGGCCTGGTCCTGGAGGGCGACCGCGCGGCCATCGGCCGCGAGGAGGAATGGAAGAACGGAACCGCCGGCACCCTCGTCTTCCCGAACGAGGCCTACGTCTACTCGACGCGGCAGAGTCTTTCGGCGCCGAACGAAATCTGGGCGAAGATCGTCGCGCCGAAGGGGCTCGCGATCTCTTTCCCGGGCTACTTCCGGCTCGGCGGCGACCAGACCGGCATCGACGGCGAGCTCGTCGTGAACGGGTGCGACGTCACGCTCGGCTCCGAAACGGCGGGCTGCCGGATCGACGTTCCCGTCCGCCTCGAAAGCGGCGCCGCGACGCTCCGCATCGGCAAGGTGGGCTCTTTCTGCCGCCGGCCGCTTTTCCTGAACGACCATGCCGGCATCGGACCCAAGTTCGTCGCCTGCCCCGGAACGGTCGAGCGGGTCGGCCTGACCTACGTGAACGGCGTGAACCTCAAGAAGGGCCTCTACGGCTCGTCGGAATCCGGGGCGGACATCGTGGACGACAACCACTTCGCCGGCACGGGCCTCGTCCGGATCTGCACCGACGAAGGCGACAAGACCACGTTGCTGATCCTGAGGTAGCGTCCGCTCCCGCGGCGTCCCGGACGCGGGGCGCCGGCGGGGGGCCAACCGCCCGCGGGCGCGTCAAACCTGCAACGTCTGCGCGATGTTGAGCAGGTGGTCGTTCTGGCGGCGGAAGGCCGTCAGGAGGTCCGAGTAGACGAGCGACTTGACCGGGCTGTTGCACGTCTTGCCGAGGCGCGAGAGGTGCGCGTCGCGGCAGCGCTTGGCCTGGTCCTCGATCGCGCGGCTCCGCTCCTCGGCTCGCGCGACGTTGAACGGGTCGCCGATCTGGACGATGTCCATCACGTCGTCGAGGAACGCCGCCACGGCGTCGCACAGCTCGAGCGTCTCGGCGCGGGCGGCGGGCGAGAGGTCCTCGCCCGCGTTGCGTATCTTGAGGAAGGCCTTGAGCGCGTTGCGGACGTAGTCCGAGACGGATTCGAACTCGTCCGCCTGGCGCAGCTCGCGCCGCGCGAGGTCCGACTGGAAGCGCGAGACGTTGTCGTGCAGGACGCGCCCGACGTACTCGCTGATTTCCTTCTGCGCCAGGTCCAGCGAGTCCTCGCGCCGGAAGACGGACTCCTCGAGGTCCTCGTCGCGCTCGGGAGCGGCGAGGATCGTGCGCAGGTCGGCGAGCATCGAACGGCACGTCTCGCCCATCCGCAGGATCTCCTTGCCCGCCTGGCCGAGCGCGACCGCGGTCTGGGGGATGAGGTGCTCGTCGAGGAAGTGCGGGCGCCAGCCCTCCTCCGCCTTCTCCGATTCGCGGACCGGGACGAGCTTCGTCACGACCGCGACGAAGACGCGCATGAACGGGAAGAGCACGGCCGTCGTGGCGACGTTGAAGAACGTGTGGACGCACGCGATCGCGAACGTGAAGTAGGCCGGCCCCTCGGGCTCGCCGGAGAAGGCCCAGGTCGAGAACGACTCGCAGGCGCGCGAGAAGGGGTGCCAGACGAGCGTCACGAGCAGCACGCCGATGAGGTTGAAAAGCGTGTGGGCGAGCGCCGCGCGCAGGGCGTTGCGGGACGAGCCGATGCAGGCGACGAGCGCCGTGAACGTCGTGCCGATGTTCGAGCCGAGGACGAGCGCGACGGCCGTCGGGAAGTCGATCGCGCCCGCGCCGGCGAGGCCCATCACGAGCAGGACGACCGCCGCCGAGGAGTGGATGAGGGCCGTGACGACGCCGCTCGCGAGCGCCGCGCCGAAGAAGCCGGGCAGCGACGTGGCGTGGAAGAAGCCGAGCGCGTCGCGCATCTCCGGCATGTCGCGAAGCGGCGCGAAGCCGTTCTTCATCAGCTCGAGCCCGAAGAAGAGCATTCCGAGGCCGATCGTCGCCATCGCGGCGCTGCGGACCTTCTCGCGCTTCGAGAAGAGGTAGAAGAAGATCGCGATGCCGATCAGGAACTCGCCGTACTGCGAGACGTCGAGCGTGAGGAGCCAGAGCGAGAGCGTGGTGCCGACGTTCGCGCCGAAGACGACGGCGACGCCCTGGACGAGCGTCATCACGCCGGAGTTCACGAAGCCGACGACCATGACGGTCGTGGCGGTGGAGCTCTGGATGACGCAGGTGACGCCGATGCCGACGAGCAGGGCGAGGAAGCGGTTGTCGGCGACCGAGCCGATCCAGCGGTTGAGGCGCGCGCCGGCGAGGGCCTGGAGGCCGTCGGAGAGGAAGCGCATGCCCAGCAGGAAGATGCCGATCCCTCCGAGGGCGGCTTCGAGGACGATCAGGAATTCGCGGGACATCGTGTCGGTTCGAGGGGCGGGGTGGGGGAGTGCGGCGCGGAATCATACCACAACGCCCGCCCGCCCCGCAACGGACGACTGGACGCCGCCCGGGCGAAAGCGGTTCCGCCCGGGCTCGAAGCGGCCCGTGCGGGGCGCGCCCGCTTGCGCGCGGAGGGGGCGGTCTGGTAGTATTTCCGCCGTTCGCAGGCAACGCCCCCGTCCGGCGTTCGCCATCCAACATCCGGCTTCACCATGAAAGCACTCCGACTTCTCTCCGCCGCCTTCGTTTCGTTCCTCCTCGCCGCGCCCGCGAGCGCCACGACCGGCGAACTGCTGACCCGGTTCAACCTGGACGTCGCCCCGCAGTTCGTGGTGACCGACGCCAGCATCCTCGCGGGACTCCCCGCCGGCGCCACCGCCCTCCTGGTCCCCAAGGGGACGAGCGTGGACCTGCCCATCCCCGACCAGCTGAAGGACGTGGCGGGCCATCCCTACACGCTCGTCCTCAAGATCAAGATCACGGACGTCTCGAACGGGTGGGTGTGTCTGGCCAACATGCCGGACTCGAACGACTCCGACGCGATGATCTACCTGCACAAGGACACCCGCAAGGTCTGCATCAAGCAGTTCGACAAGGGCAGCGTCTCGGCCGAGTCGACCGCCGCGGTCCAGAAAAACCGCTGGACGGTCCTTGCGTTCGCCTTCGGCGCGAACTCGACGACCGTCTACATGGACGGCGACCCGATCTACTCGGGAAGCGCGACGCTCAAGAACAGCTTCGCGGACTGCTACGGCGCGGGCTCCTGCATCCTGGTCGGCGCCGACAACGACGGCGACGACAATCCCTTCTACCTCGCCGACGCCCGCATCTACGACGGCGCCGTCGCCGTCGCGGACGAGCTTCCGGGCACGGGCGTCGAGGGCGATCCCTTCCGCATCGCCTCGGTCGCGGACTGGGAGCTCCTCGCCTCCAACGTGAGCCGCGGCATGGCCGTCGGCGACGACTTCCCCTATTACCGCCTCGTAGCCGACATCGGCTCCGCCGCCGCGCCGGTCACGCAGTCCGTTGGCACGGACGCCCACCCCTTCTGCGGCGATTTCGACGGCGGCTCCAACACGATCCGCCTTTCCGGCTCCGCCTCGGGCACGGCCCCCTTCGCCCGGACCGACGGGGCGCGCATCCACGACCTCAAGGTCGTGGGCTCCGTCTCCTCCACCGCGAACCACGCCGCCGGCCTGGTCGGACTCTGCGCCGGCCAGACCGTCCTCCAGCGGTGCAACGTCTCCGCCGACGTCTCCGTCTCGGGGGCCGGCTACGCCGGCGGTCTCGTCGGCCACGGCGGAAGCGGCCACGGCCTCACCGTCTTCGACAGCCTCTACACCGGCACCGTCTCCGGTTTCACCGCCCATGCCGGCGGCCTGGTCGGTTGGTGCGACGCCCTGTCCGCAATGTATCTGGGGGACTGCCTCTTCAACGGCTCCTTCTCCGGTTCCGGCAGCTACCACCCCATCGCCTGCCGGAGCGCGGGGCCCTCTTCCCCGTCTACCTGACCGGCGACCCCGTCTACTATCCGAACACCGTCCCGCCCACCGAGGACGCCGCCTACGTCCCCTTCGAGGGCGCGGCCGTGAGCGAGACCCTCGTCCCCGGCGAGTGGGACGTCCCCGTGACCGCCGTGGACGGCAACGTCTACTACCTGCCGTCGGCCATCTTCATCACCCCCGAGACCGGGGACCTCCTGCTGCAAAACGGCGACGTCCTTTCCGGCACCGGCGGCCCCGACACCCGCGTCCTCGTCCCCGACGGCGCCACCGTGACGCTTCGCAACGTGTGCATCACCAACATCACGGCCGACACGGACCACGTCTGGGGCGGCATCACCTGCCAGGGCAGCGCAACCATCGTCCTCCAGGGCGTCAACTACCTCCGCGGCGGGCACCCGTACGTCTCGGGCCTCTACGTCCCGCCGGGCAAGACGCTCGTCATCCGGGGCGACGGCACGCTGGATGCCAGCAGCAACGGCTACGGCGCGGGCATCGGGGGAGGCCGCACCGCGGGCCTGTCCTGCGGCGACATCGTCATCGAGGGCGGCACCATCGTCGCCACGGGCGGCAACGCCGCCGCGGGCATCGGCGCCGGACAGCTGGGTACCTGCGGAAACATCACCGTCACGGGCGGCTCCGTCACCGCCATCGGCGGCAACGCCGCGGCGGGCATCGGCTCCGGCCAGGAGGGCACCAACGGCACCATCACCGTTTCGGGCGGCATCGTCAACGCCACGGGCGGCCCCTACGGGGCGGGCATTGGATCCGGCTACCAAGCCGTCTGCGGCGACATCGCCGTCTCGGGCGGCACCGTCGCCGCCACGGGCGGACAGTATGCTGCGGGCATCGGAAGCGGCTTCGGCGGAACCTGCGGAGACATCACGCTCTCGGGCGGAACCACCGCCGCCGCGGGCGGACAGTATGCGCCGGGCATCGGCAGCGGCGTCACGCTGACCAGCACCGGCTTCACGGCGACCTGCGGCGACATCGCACTCGAGGAGGGCGTGGTCCGCGTGACCGCCGACGGCGACGGCCTGCTCCGGCGTCACGCGCCCGGTGTCGAGGCAGAGGTCGTAGGTCGCCGTGTCGCCCCACTTGCGGTCGGTGAAGTAGTTGTAGAAGGCCGCGCGGCGGCGGTCGGCCGTGCGGACGAGCTTCCGCGCCTTGGCCTCCGGGATTCCCTCCCGCTCCGCGACGCGCGCCACGCGGCTCGCGAGGTCGGCGTGCAGGAAGACGCGGACGAGGTGCGGGCGGCCGTCGAGCACGAAGTCCGCGGCGCTCCCGACGATCACGCACCCGCCCTTCGCGGCGATGTCGCGGATCGCCTGGAACTGCGCGAGGCATACCTGCTGGCCGATCGAGGGGCCGGCTGCGGAAGGGTAGGGGGAGCCCCACGAGGAGAGGAGGAGCGCGTCGGCGGGCTTCTCGTCGTGGTGCTCGAAGAGGCTCTCCGCGAGTCCGCTCGTCTCCGCCGCGCGCGCGAGCAGCTCGCGGTCGTAGAACGGGACGCCGAGCGACTCCGCGAGCAGCCGGCCGATTCCGACCCCGCCCGCGCCGAACTGGCGCCCGATGGTGACGATGGTGTCCTGGTGCATGCCGCGAACTCCCTTCGCCGCACATCATAGCATCCTTCCGCGGCTTCCCGCAAGCGCCCGTTCCGCCGCCGCGCGAGGCCGCGAACCCCGCGCCGCGCTACTCCGGCAGGCTCACCTTCACCCGGAAGAAGCGGCTGCTGGCGTTCGTAGGGCCCCACCCGTCCGAGAGCGTTTCCTTGCCCTCGACCGTGTAGACGCGCGCCGCGCCGAGGTCGGGCTCCCAGGTCACGACCGGAGCGCCGTTCGACACGGCGATGTCCGCCAGGAAGAACCAGCCGTCCCAGGGCCGGTCCCAGTTGTCCTCCGGCGCGAGGCCGGCCACGTAGCATTCCCACACGGCTCCGTTGCCGTTCTCCGCGTCCGAGGCCGCGGCGGCCTCGTAGTCGCCGCCCGCCGCGGAGAGCGCGTCCGGCGCGTATTCGTCGATCCACCAGTGCGGGACCGGCGCCGGCGATTCCGCGGTCCGTTCGCCCGGCTCGACGTGCAGCGCGAAGGTCTTGCGCGCGACGCGCCCGAGGAGTTCGTCCTCGGCCCGGACCGTGAAGGTCCAGTCGCCCGGATGCGCGGCGCGATAGAGGCGGAAGAAGCCGTCGTCCCAGAGCCGGAAGTCGCCGGGCAGCGCGCCCGATTCAAGCTCCCACAGGATCGACCCCACGCCGCCCGTCTCCTCGAATTGGATCTCGTAGTCCGTCTCGCCCTCCGTCGCGTCCGGGAGCGGCGATTCGGTCGCGATGACGAATTCCTCCGGTTCGCCGACGTAGACCGTCCAGTGGAGCCATCGCGTCCACGTGCCGTCCGCGACCGAGCCCTCGACGTAGTAGAGGCCCGGCGCGTCCGGCGCGAGGCGGAACGCACTCCCGGAGCCGGTCGCCACTTCGTCCCATTCTTCGTCGTAGGCATACCATTCGTTCGAGATCGGATCCCCGTCCGGGTCGGTCGCGGAGATCGAGAAGTCGGCGCTTTCGCCCTCGGCCAGGCGCACGACGACGTTGGTGTCCGGCGTCGCGGAGACGATCGCGGGCGGGCGGTTCTCGTTCTCCGACAGGGTCAGCGTGAAGCGCTTCGAGGCGACCGCTCCGAGCGCGTCCGTGATCTCGATCGTGAAGGAATACGTTCCGGCCGTCCCGTAGTCGGGCGTTCCGTCCACGGAGAACGTCCCGTCCCCGTATCCGGACCAGCCGAGCGGCGGCCACTCGTCCCAGTCCGGCGAGTCGAGCGAATACGGCTTCACGCCGCCGGAAAGCTCGATCTCCTGCTCGTACCAGACGCCCGTCGTGCCGTCCGGCAGCAGCGCGTCCGTGACGAATTCGAGCGGCGCCGCCGCGACGTGCAGCGCGAGCGTCGCCGCCGCGGTCGCGCCCGCGGCGTCCTCGACGGCGACGGGGATATCGAAGTCCCCCGGCCTTGCCGGCGTTCCGGCGAGCGTGCCGTCCGACGCGAGCGAGAGCCACGCGGGCAGGGTGGCGCCCGGCGCCGCGAACGCCACGTCCGCCGCGCCGCTCCAGCCGCCCTCCGGCGCGTCGAGGTCGTAGCGCGTCGCGCCGTCGCCCGCGGAGAATCCGGCGAATCCGCCGTCGACGGCCGCCGTCCCGTAGGACAGGACGATCCGCCCGTCGGCGTGCAGCGTCGCGGACGCGTTCGCGGCGGCGCCGTCGCCGTCCTCGGAATATGTCTCCGCCGCCCAGCGGACCGTCACCGAGGTCGCGTTCGACGAAACGAAGACGTCGCAGCCGTCTCCGTCCGTCCGCAGGTCGGTCCACAGCACGGCGATCGTCGGCGTAGCGAGGAAGGCCGTTTCGTCGTAGTCGTAGCGGGAGCCGTAGCCGTCCTCCGCCAGCGTGATGCGCCCGTTGGAGTCCACCCAGACGCTTTCGCAGGTCTTCCCGAAATACGGGAACGCGAACGGCAGCGCCAGCTCCCAGTAGCCGTCGTCCTCCCGCCAGCCCTGCGCCGTTCCCGTCGCCGCGAACGACGACGACGCGCCGGCCTCCGGCGCGTCGGGCGCCGCCGGCGCGCTCCAGGCGTAGGGCGCCGTGCCGCCGGTCGCCTCGAGCGTCGCCTCATAGGCCTCGCCCACGAGTCCGTCCGGCAGCTCGTCCGTCGCGACCGCGAGCTCGTCCCCGTCTCCGCCGTTCCGCACGGGTATCACGAGGTCGTTGAACATCTCGACCGTGTTGGACCGCGGTCGCTGCTGCGCGCGGACGTTCTCCACGCGCGCGCCCTGCGCCGCCGCGCCCAGCGCGGCCGCGCAAAGAAGAAGGATCAGTCGTCGTTTCATCTCGATCGTTTCGTTGGGGTTCGTTGGGGCGAAGGAAGGCCTCTCTGCGGACTCTCGCCCGTGGCTCTGGTCGGGCCGTTGCGGAAAGTCAGTAGAGAGGTGCGCCTGCGCGCTCCTCGCAACCAACGTTCCGCGGGAAATGGACCAGATTTCGGGCGAACGATGATCTGCGGGTGCAAATCGTTTGGGCGTCGAGGCCTTGCGGTCGCGACGGGTCGGTATGCTAGCAGAAGCCGCGCGGCTTTGCAAGGGCCTGCGCGGTTCGGCGGGGCCGACCCGCGCGGGCCTTGCGGCGGCCGTATGGCCGCGCGCTGGTTCAGGCGTCAGAACGCGAACAAATCTTCCAGCGTGACTTCGGACTGGACGACCTCCGAATGGACCCCGGGTCGGATTCCGTTGGTCAGCGCCGATTATTGACTTGCTTTTCCGCGCGCGCCGGGGCGGGCCAGGGTTCGAATCCGTGGAAGGGAACGACGCGAACGGTTCCCTCCGGGACCTTGTAGGCGTCGGTCTGGTCGAGCGTCACGATCCAGCCTTCCTTCAGGCCGAAGCGGGCCATCGCGGCCCTGACGCCGCCCAGTTCGCGGTCGAGGTCGCCGGTCGTGAGCTCGACGCAGGCCTGCACGGCCAGCGCCGGCGCGTGGCGACGGACCGCGATGAAGTCGCACTCGCCGCCCTCGTCGAAGTAGTAGAGCTCCCGGAACCGCCGGCGAAGGGCGAGGAAGACGAGGTTCTCGAACCGGTGGGCGTCGTTGAACACGAGCCGCGTCGAGACGACCTGGAGAAGGCCCGTGTCCACGCAGTAGACCTTCCGCGGGTTGACGAGCTGGGCGCGGGCCGAGTCGCAGTATTTCGGGACGAAGAAGAACAGGTAGGCGTCCTCGAACCAGTCGCACCACTGCGTGACGGTCGAGGCGTTGGAGACGCCGAGCGGCCGGAGCATCCGGCTCGCGGAGAACCGGCAGCCCGGATTCTCCGAGAGGTAGGCCGCCAGCCGCTCCACGGCCGCGACCTCGCGGATTCCGTGCCGCACGACGACGTCGCGGTAGACGATGTCGTCGAAGAGCTCCGTCAGGTGCGACTCCTCGCGCGTCTCCACGTAGCGCGGAAATCCTCCGACCTCGAGATACGCCTCGACGCTCTTCCTTCCCTTGCGCCCTCGGGTGAAGGCGAGAAACTCGGCGTAGGAGAACGGAAAGAGCTCCACCGAAACGTGGCGGCCCGTGAGCTTGCTCGCCCGCTCTCCCTTCAGCAGCGAGGCGTTGGAGCCGGTCACGCAGACACGGAGCCCCTCGTCGAGCTTCTCGAGCACGTAGAGCTCCCAACCGTCCAGCTCGTGGACCTCGTCGAGGTAGAGCCGGTTCGCCCCGCTCCGTTCGACGACCTTGTCGAGCCGGGGCGAGTCGGAGAGCTCCAGCGAAACGAGCTGCGGCGCGTCGAACTTCAGGTAGAACCACGGGTCGGACGCGGCCCGGATGCGCTGCGTCATCACCGTGCTCTTCCCGCAGCGGCGGACGCCCGTGAGAACCAGCGCGTGCGACTTGAGGATTTCCGCGGATACGTCCACCGCGCGCGGAAGCCCGGCGGTCCTCCGCTCCTCGGCCTTTCGCTGCTTGTCGACAACCGTCTGCAGGTCTTCGATGGTGATCATGCGAATCTCCAAATTTACTAATCGCCAGTTCGCAACTTTGCTAATTTGCGGTTAGCAAGTCGGCAGTATATTCAGAAGGACGGAGAAAAGCAAGGACAAATTGCCGGTGCGCGGCCTTGCGCGCCGTGGCGGGGTCCACACCCCG
>JAFPUX010000156.1 GCA_017413145.1 Kiritimatiellia bacterium
CGCTCGACCAGGAGGGCGCTCGCGTCGCGCGGTCGGACGTGCTGTCGCGCCGCGCCGGGCAGACGAACCTCGCGTACCTCGTCGGCGAGGCGCGCTACGCGCTGGAGTTCTGCGTGCCGCCGGAGTCCGTTTCCGCCGTCCACGTGCTCTTCCCCGACCCGTGGCCGAAGGACCGCCACGCCCGCAACCGCTTCTTCCGCGCGCCGAACGTGGAACTCGTGCACCGGCTCCTGCGCCGCGGCGGGGTGCTCCACGCCGCCACGGACAGCGCAATCTACTTCGCGCAGATGCTCGAAACGATGGCCGCCGACGCGCGCTTCGAGCGCGTGGAGGCGCCCGCCCGCGGTCCGGACGAGCGGACGGACTTCGAGCGCAAGTTCCTCGCGCAGGGCAAGACCGTCTCCGAAGCCGCCTGGCGCAAGCGCTAGGGGAAGAGCGGGAACGGCTCCGTCCGCCGAACGAACGAATGCCGCGCGCAGACGTTCGCGACGATTTCGTCGCGGACCGTGCGGACCCACGTCTCGCGCGGGACGCGGTCGCTCACCACGAAGGGATCCCACGGCGGGTCGCGGTGCATGAACACGGCGCACTGGCTCATCGTCGTGATGAACGCCGCGTGGAAGGCCACGGGATCCGCGTCCGGCATCGACATGCGGAGCAGGTCGCGCAGGACGGCCGCCACGGGGCGGACCACGCTTTCGACGATGCGCGCGGTCGCCTCGCCGGGCGCGGCGCGCTCCTGCGCGACGAGGCGGCGGAAGATGCTGCGCTCCGGCGTGTCGAGCAGGAAGAGCTCCAGGACGAAACCGAACCACGCCTCCAGCGCCGCGCGCCAGGTCGCCTGGTCGCGGACGCCGTCCAGCATGTCGGCGAACGGACGCCGGAACCGCTCGAACGCCTCTTCGAAAATGGCGGCGTAGAGCGCCTCCTTCGAGGCGAAGTAGTAGTTGATCGCTGCGCCGTTCACGCCCGCGCGCTTCGCGATGTCGCGGACCGTCGTGTCGCGGAAGCCGTTTTCCGCGAACAGTTCGCGGGCCGCACGGAGGATGCGCTCCTTGGCGGCGCGCGCGCGCCCCGTGCCGGCTGGCTGGTTCATCGAGGAAAGGGGATTGGCGGAGGGGGGGGGATTCGAACCCCCGTTACCTTGCGGTAAACATGATTTCCAGTCATGCACGATCGGCCACTCTGTCACCCCTCCTGGAATGATGCGCTGGTCGCGTCTTGACGGGCGACGACTCTACCAAAATCCGGCCCCCGTTGCAACCGGATTTTTCGTCCGCGCCGCAACGGGGCGAGCCGCCGCTACAGCGCGGCGCGGATCGCCGCGAGGAGATCGGCGAATTCGGCGAAGGCCGGCAGGTCGGGGTTGGCCGCTTCGATCGCGGGCGTGCTGCGGAAGAGGAAGCCGGCCTTCGAGGCCCGGATCATCGCCAGGTCGTTGTGGCTGTCGCCGGCGGCGATCGTGTCGAAACCGATCGACTGCAGCGCGCGGACGGTGGCGAGCTTGGACTGCGCCACGCGCATGCGGTAGCCGGCGATCGAGCCGTCGGGCGCGACGTCGAGCGTGTTGCAGAACAGCGTCGGGCGGCCGAGCTTCTCCATGAGCGGCGCGGCGAACTGCTCGAACGTGTCGCTCAGCAGCAGCACCTGCGTCTCGGCGCGGAGGGCGTCGAGGAAGTCCTTCGCGCCGGGCAGCGGGTCGATGCCGGCGACGACCTCCTGGATGCGGCGCAGGCCGAGGCCGTGTTCGCGCAGGACGCCGAGCCGGAACGCCATGAGCTTGGCGTAGTCGGGCTCGTCGCGCGTCGTGCGGCGCAGCTCGGGCAGGCCGACCGCGTCGGCGAACGCGATCCAGATTTCGGGCACGAGGACGCCCTCGACGTCGAGGCAGACGATGTTCATGTCGGTTCCACGGGTTGCAACGGCGGGCAACTCTACACGAAATCGCCCCGCCGTTCAAGTCCCCGCGCGCGTTTGCATGCGGGCGGGGCGTTGTGGTAGAATCGCGCCCCATGAAATTCCTCGTCAACATCGGCCTCGAGACGCACGTCCAGCTCAAGACCCGCACGAAGATGTTCTGCGGGTGCCTGCTCTCGACGGAGAGCGAGCCGAACACGAACGTCTGCCCCGTCTGCCTCGGCCTGCCCGGCGCGCTCCCGCGCGCCAACAAGGAGGCCGTGAAGTCCACCGTCATGTCCGGCCTCATGCTCGGGTGCGACATCGCGCGCCACGCGGAGTTCGCCCGGAAGAACTACTTCTACCCGGACATGTCGAAGAACTACCAGATCTCCCAGAGCGGGCACCCGCTCTGCCTCGGCGGCGGCGTGGAGATCCACGAGGGCGGCGTCCCGTCCGGCGCGCCGAAGCGCGTCCGCGTCAACCACATCCACCTCGAGGAGGACGCCGCGAAGATCAACCACTACGCGCGGCACTCGGGCGTGGACTACAACCGCTGCGGCACGCCGCTCATGGAGATCGTCGGCGAGCCGGACCTGGCGTCCCCCGACGAGGCGATGGAGTACCTGCAGAAGCTGCGCGAGATCCTCGTCTACGCGGGCGTCTCGGACTGCAACCTCGAGGACGGCAACATGCGCTCGGACGTGAACGTCTCGCTGCGCCCGGAGGGTTCGGAGAAGCTCGGCACGAAGGTCGAGATCAAGAACATGAACACCTTCAAGGGCATCCACGCCGCGCTCGAGTTCGAGATCGCGCGCCAGGCCGCCCTGCTCGAGGCCGGCGGCGCGGTCGTCCAGGAGACGCGCCGCTGGGACGGCGACCTCGGCGAGACGTTCTCCATGCGCACGAAGGAGAACGCGCACGACTACCGTTACTTCCCCGAGCCCGACCTGCTGCCCGTCGACCTTTCGGACGAGCAAATCGAGGCGTGGCGCGCGGAGCTCCCCGAGGCGCCCGAGGCGAAGCGCGAGCGCTTCCAGGCGGACTTCGGCATCCCGGCCTACGACGCGGGCGTTCTTGCCGCGCAAAAGCCGCTCGCGGACTTCTTCGAGGCGACCGTCGCCGCCGGCGCGCCCGCGAAGGCGGCGTCCAACTGGATCATGGGCGACCTGTTGCGCCTGCTCGGCGCCGCGGAGCTCGACGTCGCGGACCTGGAGACCGTCACGCCCGCGTCGCTCGCGGCGCTCCTGAAGCTCGTCGAGGCCAAGACCGTGAACGGCCCGACCGCGAAGGCGCTGCTGGAGGAAATCTTCGAGAAGGGCGGCGATCCGGACGCGATCGTGAAGGAGCGGGGCCTGGCGCAGGTCGCGGACGCCGGCGCGATCGAGGCGCTCGCGCGCCAGGCGATCGAAGCGAACCCCAAGCCCGCCGCCGAGTTCCGCGGCGGCAAGGCCGCGAGCCTCCAGTTCCTCGTCGGCCAGGTCATGAAACTCTCGAAGGGCAAAGCCAACCCCAAACTCGCCGCCGACGCCCTGCGCGCCCTCCTCTCCTGACCCGACCTTCAAACCACCAAACCACCGAACCACCGAACCATGAAAAAGCTTCGCATCGCCCTCGTCGGCTGCGGCGGCATGGGCCGCTTCCACATCGATTACTTCTACAAGCACGAACCGCGCATCGAATTCGTCGCGGCCTGCGACATCCTCCCCGAGCGCACGCAGGCGGTCGTCGACGGGAGCTTCCCCGGCGCGAAGCAGTACGCGGACTACCGCGAGCTGCTGAAGGACCCGGACGTCGACGCGATCGACATCTGCACGCCGAACTACCTGCACAGCGAGATCGCCGTCGCCGCGTTCGCTGCCGGCAAGCACGTCTTCTGCGAGAAGCCGGACGCGATCGACGCGGCGAAGGCCGCCGCGATGCGCGACGCCGCCGCGAAGGCCGGCAAGGTCCTCATGGTGATGCGCAACAACCGCTTCACGGACGCCGCGAAGTACCTCAAGAAGTACGTCGCGGACGGCCGCGCGGGCGAAATCTACGCCGGCCGCTGCGGCTGGCAGCGCCGCCGCGGCATCCCCGGCAAGGGCGGCTGGTTCACGACGAAGGCGCAGTCCGGCGGCGGCCCGCTCATCGACCTCGGGGTCCACATGATCGACCTGGCGGTCTGGCTCATGGGCAACCCGCGTCCCGTGGCGGTGTCCGGCCAGACGTTCCGCAAGTTCGCGGAAGGCAGCGACGTCTCCGATTCCGAGCACTCGCAATTCGGCGACGCCGTCGCGGGCGGCACGTTCGACGTCGAGGACCTCGCGATGGGCTTCATCCGCTTCGACAACGGCGCGGTGCTGCAGATCGAGTTCTCGTGGGCGAGCAACGTCGGGAAGGAGCGGCGCTTCGTCGAGCTCCTGGGCACGAAGGCCGGCGTCGTGGTCGACAACTCGCAGATGAAGATCTTCACGGAGGAGAACGGCGAGCTGCTCGACCTCGTCCCGCCCGGCGAGCAGAAGGACGACGGCCACGCGCGCAACCTGAAGAACTTCGTCGACGTCGTCCTCGACGGCGCCGAGCCGTGCTACAAGCCGCAGCAGGGCGTCGACATGATCGCGATCCTCGAAGGCTTCTACAAGTCCGCCGCCGAAGGGCGCGAAGTCCGCCTGTAGCGGAAAGGCCCGCTACCCGTGTCTTCGCTCGGCCCGTCCCTCCTCCTGTTGCTCACCGCCGTCATCTGGGGGGCGGCGTTCGTTGCGCAACGGCTCGGGATGGACCACGTCGGTCCGTTCGCGTTCACGGTCTCGCGCAACCTGCTCGGCGTCCTCGCGCTCGCGCCGGTGCTGGCGTGGCGGCGGCCCG
>JAFPUX010000157.1 GCA_017413145.1 Kiritimatiellia bacterium
AAGCTTCTCGGCGTCGTCGAGAATTCTTTTCTCCAGCATGGCGAAAAACACTGCGAGATAAACCTCGTCTACGAGTTGACTCTCTCTGGCGGCGATGTCGCGGCGCAGGAAGACTGGATTGGGTTCGAATGGTGCCCACTCTCCAACCTTGACGCCGCCAATTTGCTGCCGGTCGACATTCGCCGCCTGATTCCGGAGAACGGCTGATGGGCTGGGTAGGAGGAACAATCGGCTTTTTGGTGGGCTCCCGGTTCGGTGCGCTCTCCGCCATTCTCGGCGCGGTAATCGGGAACAAGATCGGCAACTTTCTCGGCGAAGGCGCTGCAAAACTCGCCGACGGAAGTTCGCGAGCGCAAAGGTCGTATGGCAATGCGCGCGGCCGCGCCTCGTCTCGCGCCAGTTCCCCGCGTGAACGCGAGATCGTCTTCCTCACTGCCGTCGGCGCGATGATGGCGAAGCTCGCCAAGGCAGACGGCCATGTGGACGAGTCGGAGATCGCGGCCGCGGAGCAGGCCTTCGAGCGTCTTGGCCTCACCCCCGGCAATCGCGAGATCTGCATACGCGCGTTCCGCGCGGCGAAGACCGACTACCACACGATCTTCGACTACGCCGAGTCGTTTGCCGCCGTCGTGCGCGGCGTCGTCATGCGCGAGCTGATGTACGACATCCTCTGGGATGTCGCCTGTGCGGACGGCGAAGTGTCCGCAGGCGAGCGACGCATCCTCGAGATGATCGTCACGCAGCTGCGCATACGGCCGTCCCTCTTTGCCGAGCAGTGCCGTCGCCGACTGAACTCGCGCCAGTCTTCGCGCCGGAGCTATTCGTACGAGCCGTCGCCATACGAAATCCTCGGCTGCGACGCGAACGCGACGGACGACGAGCTGCGTCGCGCCTATCGCGCGCAGGCGAAGAAGCACCATCCCGACCTCCTTCGCGCCCAAGGCCTCCCGGAAGAAATGGTCGCTCGCGCGACCGAGCAGATGGCTCGCATCAACAATGCGTGGGAAGAGATAAAGCGCTCCCGCGGCATTTAGGCCTTATTTCTTTCCCGCGACGAAGGCGGCGAGCTCGGCGATCTTGCGGTCGGGAGTCTTGCCCCTGAGGTCGCGGACAAACGCGACGTCGCGCGAGCCCACCTTGTAGAACACCGCGCGGCGGTCCTTCACGTCGATGTTGCTGATTTTTGCCGCGGCACATGCGACGCGGAGCTTCGCAAGCGCGACGAGCCGCTTCGCCGCCGGCGGAAGGGGTCCGAACCTGTCGCGCAGCTCCGCGGCAAGCGCGGCGACCACCTTCTCGTCCGCCGCCTCCGCGAAGCGCTTCATGAAGCTCATGCGCTGGACGTCTTCCTCGACATACGAGTAGGGGAGCGCGGCCGCGCTTGCGTCGTCCTCGCTCGCGGGCGAGTAGTCGATGAAGTCGAGATGCAGCTTGACCTCGACGATGTCCTGCACCTTCTCCCCCTTCATCATCGCGATCGTGCGCTGCAGCAGCTGGCAGTACAGCCCGAAGCCGACTGCCGCGATGTGGCCCGACTGCTGCGAGCCGAGGAGGTTGCCCGCGCCGCGGAGCTCGAGGTCGCGGACGGCGAGGTTGAACCCCGAGCCGAGCGCGCCGTGCCGCTGGAGCGCGGCGAGGCGTTCGCGTGCGTCCGAGTCAACGAGGCCTTCAGAGGGCAGGAGGAAGTACGCGTGCCCTTCGCGCGACGAGCGCCCGACGCGGCCGCGCAGCTGGTAGAGGTCCGCGAGCCCGAACATCTCGGCGTGGTCGACTATTATCGTGTTCGCCCTCGGAATGTCTATGCCGGATTCAACAATCGTCGTCGAAAGCAGGATGTCGAACTTCCCGCGCTCGAAGTCGCGCATCTTCCGCGCGAGCGTCTTCGCGTCCATCTGCCCGTGGGCGACTACGATGCGCGCGCCCGGGCATATCTGCGCTAGGTGCTTCTCCGTCTTCCCGATCGTGGACACGCGGTTGTGGAGGAAGAACACCTGTCCGCCGCGGGCGATCTCCGCCTCTATCGCGGATCGCACGACATCGGGCAGGTCGCGCACGACTTTCGTCTCGACCGCGACGCGCTCGCGCGGCGGCGTGCGGATGAGCGAGAGGTCGCGCGCCCCCGTCATCGACAGGTACAGCGTCCTTGGAATCGGAGTCGCCGAGAGCGTCAGCACGTCGGCGGTCGCGCGGAGCCGCTTCAGGAACTCCTTGTGCCTCACGCCGAAGCGCTGCTCTTCGTCGATGATTATGAGCCCGAGGTCGCGGAACGCGATCTTCGACGAGAGTATCGCGTGTGTTCCGATGACGATGTCGCAGGCACCGGTCGCAAGCCGCTGGAATGTCCCCTTGTGCGTCGCCGCGGACTGGAAGCGCGAGACGGACTCGATTCGTATGGGCGTCCCGTCGAAGCGCGAGGTGAAGGTCTCGAAGTGCTGTTCCGCAAGGACCGTGGTCGGCGCGAGAACCGCCGTCTGCCTGCCGTTCATCGCGGCTATGAAGGCGGCCCGCATCGCGACTTCCGTCTTGCCGTAGCCCGCGTCGCCGCAGATAAGGCGGTCCATCGGCTTCTGCGCCGCGAGGTCCTTCTTGACGGCGGCTATTGCCGCGGCCTGGTCGGGCGTCTCCTCGTATGGGAACGCGGCCTCGAACGCGTCTATTCCGTCGCACTCCACATCGTAGGCGAATCCCGGCACGAGTTCGCGCCGCGCCTGCGTCTCGAGGAGCGCCGCGGCGAGGTCGGTGACCGCCTTCTGCGCATCGGCCTTGTCCTTCGCCCAGCGCTTGCCGTCGAGCCGGTGCAGCCGGACCGCCTCGCCCTTTACGCCGACATAGCGCGAGAGGAGATGTGCGTGGGCTGCCGGCACATGTAGCTTCGCGCCGTCGGCATACTCTATCGTGAAGACCTCGGAGCGCTTGCCGTTCACGAGGATTTCTGACGAGCCGACGAACCGTCCAACGCCGTAGTCGACGTGAACCACGTATTCGCCCGGCTCGAGTTCGTCGAAGTCGTTGAGGCGCGCGCCTCTCGCGAGCGCGGCGTTTCGAAGGTGGGTCTTCCTCTTCGCGAACACGCGATCGGACTTGGCGACCACGAGGAGGGACCTCCCGTCCGCGCCGTCCTTCGCTGCCGGCGCGGAGAGTTCGAAGCCGCCGGAGAGGTCGTCGATCGCGAGGACGAGGTCGCCGCGCTTCTTCGCGGCGGCGAGATGGCGTTCGAGCCGTCCGCGGGCGGCGTCGAAGAGCTCGGGGTGATGCGCTTCGTCCGCGCCGAGTTCGGCGAAGCCGGGGAGGGGCGTCGTCTGGAACTTCCCCGTGGGAACGCCGCGCGGCGCGGGGTCGCCTGTGTAGACGAAAGTGAACTGGTAGGGGCGCATCTCCGATGCGACCGTGCGTGGAACGGGGAGAGAGTAGTCGTTGTGCTCAAGCGCGAGGACTGCCGAGCCGTCGGGGAGTAGGTCGAGAAGCGAGCATTGCTTGCCGGGCTCTTCGTCCTTGCCGCCGGCGGGCAGCAGCGCGGCCTTTTCGACGCGCTCTATCGACATTTGCGTGGCGGCGTCGAAAGTGCGGATGCTCTCGAGGTCGTCGCCGAAGAACTCGGCTCTTAT
>JAFPUX010000158.1 GCA_017413145.1 Kiritimatiellia bacterium
GGCGGCCGTGGACGGGCCGACGCCCGAGCCGTCCTGCGGGAAGAGCGGGACGCCGCGAGCGCGCAGAGCGGCGAGTGCGGGGACGTCCGCGCCGCGGTCGAGGAAGCGGTCGGAACCCGTGACCGCGAAGCCGGCGTCGAGCAGGGCGTCCGCGAGCGCGGACATGCCGGTCCCCGCGACGCCGACGAGGTGGAACGGTCCGCGCCCGTTCACGGCGCGGCCTCCGCGGGTGCGGCGGACGCGGGCGGGACGAGCATCGGGCGGCCGTCGAGCGCCTCCCAGCGGGCGAGCGTCGATTCGATGAAGCCGATGCTACGGCGCTGCACCTCGGCTTGCGGGACGTCCGGGGGGATCGGCTCGCCGCACGCGGCGCGGACGGTCGATTCGGGATGGACGGTCGCGAAGAGGTCGCGCTGCCATTCGCCGATGCGGAGGAAGTCCGTCGCGAGGCAGAGCGGGACGACCGGCACGCCGGCGCGGCGCGCGAGCTTCGCCCCGATGGAATTGAACGTGGCGGGGTCGAAGAGGCGGTGGCGGGATCCCTGCGGGAAGACCATGACCGACCGGCCGCGGCGGAGCGTCTCCGTGCCGTGCACGAGCACGTCCTTCAAATCCTCCATCGGGCTCTTGCGCCCCACGGGAACCGGATCGAGCGCGCGGATCACGCGCCCGAAGACCGGGTAGCGCAGAAGCGACTTCTTGAGAATGTACGTGTATGTCGTGAACGGCAGCAGCAGCGGCGCGGCGAGATAGGTCTCGAGCGCGGAAACGTGGTTCGAGACGAACACGGCCGGGAGATTCGCGCCGCGGAGCGCGTCGAAACCCTCGAACGCGACGCGGCCGCCCGTCCGCTCGATCGCCTGCACGACCTCGAAGCCGTTGGGCGCCCAGAGGCGCGGCACGTAGGCTTCCGGGTCCCTGCTGAGACGCCATGCGTGCCAGTAGACGCGCGCCATGCGGAGGCGGAAGAGCCGTTTCTCGACGAAACGCGGAAACCGCGCACGGTTGTCCGCGGGCGTCTCGTAGGCACCCGTTCCGACCAGCTGCCGTTCGAAGGCCGCCCAGTCCATGCGGGAAGACGCCCTACCGGGTCCAGGTCGCCGTGATCACGTTGGAACGGCGCTTGCAACCTTCGTCGACGATCACGAACGCGGCTTTGCAGGGGTTGGGGACGCCGGCAAGGCTCCATCCGTTGTACCCGCCAAAGATGTTCTCGAAACCGCGCGTGGTCCGCGAAGACGAAATCCAGTCGAATTTTCCGCCGACCCAAGAGCCGTCGGCCTTCTGGACGAAGAAGCACGCGAGGGCGTGCGCGTCATCGTTGGAAAGACCCCAGGCCGAGAGGTTCGTGTTGTAGCGGAAGGCAAGGCCGCTGCGCGAACAGGAGAGTCCGGAAATGGCAACCGCGGACGGTTGGGCGCCGGACCCGCTCGCGCCGCCGTAGGACCAGCGCAGCGACGAGAAAGGAACCGCGTCGCCGGCGGCGGCCTGGCCGGCCGGCGCGGCCGCCGTGCCGGAGGACTGGTTGGACGTTTGCTGCGTCGAGGACTGCTGCTGCGTGGTGGCCGATTGCTGCGCCGCCGGTTTCTGCGGCGTGCCGTTCCAGTAGACGCCTTTTTCGGAATCGGCGTTCTCGCAGCCGATCAGGACGGCGGCCGCGAGCAGGGAGAGGACGAAGGAGGCGGAAGGGATTTGCATGGTCGGTCGGGAGAAACGGGGGTTGGCGGAATCCGTCCGCGCGTGGCGCGCGGTTCGGGAAAGGAGTATAACGGAAATCGGAGGGCGAAACAAGGGAAAACGCCGCGCGTCACAAGCCGTCGGAGAGCGTCGCGGAGAGGAAGCGCTCCGCGCCGGCGAGATCGCGGTGCGCGCGAACCGGGTCGAACCCCAGTTCGCGCAGATAGGCGGCCATCGGCCGCGCCTGGCCGCTTTCGGCGTCCAGCTCCAGGAACAGCCCGCCGCCGGAAGCCAGCAGCATCGACGCCTCCTCGGCGACCTGGCGCAGCACCGCCATGCCGTCCGGCCCGCCGTCCAGCGCGAGACGCGGTTCGTGCGCGAGCACCTTCGGGTCGAGGCGGTCCACGGCGGCCGACGGGATGTAGGGCGGGTTGGAGACGATCGCGTCCACGGAACCGGGCTCGAGCAGGTCGCCGAGGTCGCGTTCGGACGTGTCGACGAACGCGACGCGCGACGCGAGCCCGAGCGCTTCGGCGTTCTCGCGGGCGAGCGCGAGGGCGTCCGCCGAGACGTCGACCGCGACGACACGCGCCGCGGGCAGCTCCTTCGCGACCGCGAGCGCGATGCAGCCCGAACCGGTGCCGTAGTCGAGCACCAGCGGCGCGGCGGCGGCGCGCAGCGCGGGATGGGCGAGCGCGAGCGAAACGAGTTCCTCGGTCTCGGGGCGCGGAACGAGCGCGCGCCGGTCCGTCTTGAGCGTGACGGTCCGGAAATCCCACTGCCCGGTCACGTACTGCAGCGGCTCGCCCGCGGCGACGCGCCGCATGCCGCGGCGCATCGCCTCCAGAATCGGCTCGGGGAGCGCCGTCGCGGCGCGCGCCGGCAACTCGCCGCGCTTGCAGCGGAGCAGGCGGGCGGCGAGGAATTCCGCGGTCGCGCGCGGCGAATCGACGCCGTATTTCGCGAGGAACGCGCCGGCGCCGTCGAGGACGGTCGCGAGCGTCTTCGCGGGCGGGACGGAGTCCATCCGCGGGCGCTAGAAAGGCAGGTCGTCCGTGA
>JAFPUX010000159.1 GCA_017413145.1 Kiritimatiellia bacterium
CGGAGACGCGCTGCTGCAGCGCGGTCCGCATCTCGCCTTCCGGCGCGAAGACGTTGAGGAAGACGGCCTTGCGGTAGCGGCCCGCGGGCTGGGCGAGGAAGTCGTCGAGCGACATGAAGTCGAACGGCACGCCCGACGCGTAGAGGCCCGGCAGGGAGTGCGTGTAGACGAGGGCGTGCGTGAACGTCTCGACGTTCGAGCACCGCAGGCGCTCGCGCCAGTCGACGACGACGGCGACCTCGTTGCCGGAGTCCTCCGGCCGCGCGCCGATCTGCCCGAGGACGCGCTGCGTGTCGGCGATGGCCTGCAGGACGGGCGGCGTGTCCATCGAGAACGGCCGCTTGTCGATGTCGTGCTCGGGGTCGAGCATCTGGAGGCCGCATCCGTCGAAGTAGCGGTTGAGCCAGTTGCGGCGCGTGGTCATCTCCGACTCCCGGTCGCTCCGGGTGCAGATGTACTGGAGCTGGACGTAGTCGGAGACGTGGTGGTGCCGCATGTCGTCCTCAAGCATGACGAGCTTGCCGTGGCGGTGGAAGGTCGCCGGAATCGTGCGGTGGTAGTACGCGCCGCCCGCGAGCCGGCACGCCTCCGTGTAGTCGGCGGGATTGGACATGAAGTCGACGTCCGGCGAGGAGAGCACCCGGTCGAGCATCACGTTGGCCCCCTCCGGCGGATGCGTCGTCATGACGTAGCCGTAGTACATGCCCACGAGCCGCCCCGGAAGCTCGGTCTTGATCGTGTGCGCGACGTTCGTCATGAGGTTCGCGATCTCGGTGGCCTGGCACTCGTAGAAGTCGATCACCTTCTGCTCGGTCGCGCTGCTCCCGCGGTTCAGGAAGAACCGGTCGTCGTCGTTGGTGCGCTCCGCCATCGTCGGCGGATTCTCGTTCGCGTACTTCCCGTTCTTCCAGCGGTGGAACGCCTCGGTCATCCGAAGCCCCGTGTCCGGGCCCTGGTCCATGCCGTACATGTGCCACTCGGTGTAGATGCCCCAGCAGGGGCGCACTCCGATGACGCGGTTGCCCCACGACTGCTCCTTGATGTACGCGGCGAGCTGCGTGAGGAGGCTCTGCACCTCCGCGCGGTACGCGGCCGAGGCCGGCGAGGGCCGCGCGACGCGGTCCTTGCGTTCGTCGAGGTCCCCGGAGGTCTGCACCTCGCCCTTCGCGTAGCCGATCATCTCGTCCGGATGCGCCGCGAGCCACTTCGGCAGCTCCATGCGGATCAGCACCAGGATGCGCGCGTCGGGGGCGGCCTGGAGCAGCGCGGCGGCCTTGTCGCCGAGTGCCGTGAACTGGTACGAGCCGGCCGCCTTCTCGTATTCGGAGGGCCGCAGGTTGAGCTGGTTGATCGTGATTCCGAGATTGGCCATCTTCGCGACCGCCTGCTTGCAGTAGTCGCTGTCGACGCCGCTCTGGTTGAACACGGGCTCGACCAGCGTCCCGTCGAGCGAGATCTTCGGCATGCCGTTGGTGTAGACGATCCGCGCGTCGGGCGTGTCCCCCGCCAGCCGTGCGGCCCGGGCCGCGCGCTCCTCCTCCGTCGTGCAGTTGTTCACGTAGGGCGTGATATCCCCGGAGATCGCCGTCCACGCGTCGCCGATCTCCGTCGCCGCGCGCCAGGAGGAGTCGTCGAAGCCCGGATCGTGCCAGTCGCCCGCAGCGATGCCGTCCGCGACCTTGAAGGTCTGCGCGTCGCTGTTGACGACGACGTGGCTGCCGTCCGTAAGCTCGATGTCCCCGCGGAGGATGATCCCCGCCTTGCTCACGTGGTTCGTCGCGAGCATCGCGAGGACGTTGCGCCCCTGCTGCAGGCCGTTGCCGTCCACGATCGCGTTGCGCGAATAGGACGTGCCGTTCAGCCAGTACAGGGCGCCGTCGTCGACGTAGACCTTGACGCTCGCCTTCTTCACCGGGCCCGGCACGTCGAATGCCGCGCGGAACGAATAGGTCTCGTGCGAATGCGCCTCGGCCGCGCCCCAGATCCAGCGCGACGCGGAATCGTATTCCGCGCGGGCGGCGGACGCCGCGACGACGAGCAGCGCGGCGGCCGCGAATGCGAGGCCCTTCCTGATGTCCTTCGTGTTCATCGTGATCGAGTTCCTTTCGGGGAAGTCCGTTCCGGACGGTCCGCGGCCCCCTCGTTCCGCCCCTGCGGAACCGGTTGGGTCCGTCGAGGCGGAATTCTCTCACACCGCGGAACGCCTCGGCAATTATACGAACGGTTCGAGAACGCTTCCGGAGGATGATACGAAAGTATCAGCGCGCCGGTCGCCGACACCCTGGCCCCAGGATGCCGCTACGGCGGTTCGCCCGAAAAGCCGAGGCAGCAATCGAGATACGGCAGCAGCGCGGCGGTCCAGATTTCGTAGCCCTTCTCGGTCAGATGGACGAAGTCGTGCGCGGTCTCCTTCGCGAGGGTGCCGTCGGGCTCGAGCAGCTTCGGCCCGAAGTCGCACCACAGGACGTTCCGGCCGTCCGCGAGCAGACGGATCCGCTCGTTGACGCGGGCGTCGCGGAGGCGCTTGGCGTCGTCGGGCCTCTCGCCGCTCGGCAGGATGGCGTGAAGGACCACCCGGGCGCGCGGGCAGCGCTCGCGGATGGTGCGCACGACTTCGGCGACGGCGCGCGCGGTGTCGTCCGGCGGCTCCTCGCTCTCGCTGCGCACTGGAAGTCTCGGCGGTCCGTCGGCACGATCGCCGGAATGTCGGGAAGGCTCTCCATGGCTACAGGGACGGGGCGACGTCCGATTCGACGACGCGGTAGAACGCCGCGGGCTCGTTCTCGTCGAGGACGATCGAAAGCTCGCCCGTTCCGGCGAGGAGGTCCGAGCCCTTCGTCCACGTCGCGACGTCGACGGCAAAATCGACCGCGAGGTCGGTCGTCTTCTCGAGCGCGTACCAGCGGTCCGCCTTCGCCCCGGAGACGCCGACCCGGACCGTCGAGGCGCCGACCGAGATCGACGCGGGCTCCGGCGTCGCGGCGTCGCCGGCCACCGTCACGGTGACCGTGCCGTCGCCGTTGTCCGTCACCCGGTAGGCGAGGCTGCCTCCGACGACGAGGGCGTGCCCGTTCGTCGCGAAGACGTAGTCGCCCGCGGCCGCCGGGCTCCAGCTCGCGTCCCAGAGGAGCTCGACCGGATCCGCGCCCGATGCGAGCGCGTCGGCGACCGTCGCGTATTCGGTCCCGCCTGCCCGCGCGAGGTTCGCGTCGAGCCCGTCGAAGCGGTACGCGCCGTCGAGGGAGACGACGTCGGTCGGACCGACGTAGCGGACGGTCGAGACGCCGGTCTGCCGCTCGGCCAGCGCGTACGTGCCGAGCGAGGTGCCGCCGACCGAGTAGGAGACCGTGTGCGCGGCGTCGTCGAGCGTCACCGTCACGGTCACGGCGGCGCTCACGTCCGCGACGACGGCGAGGTTCGTCGCCACCCCGGCCGCCGTCAGGACCGCGTAGCGGTTGGCGCCGTCCGCCCGGACGACCGTGATGCCCGCGCGCGAGCCCGTGTCGAACGGCTCGTCCGAGGGGTCGCCGAAGCGGAAGGTCGACGAGATCGTGACGACCGACGCCCGGGGCGCGGTCGCCGCCGCCGCGAACGTCGCGTTGGAGACGGCGATCGCGCCGTCCGCGACCACGGCCTTGTCGCCCGACCACGCGCCCGTCTCTCCGAACGCCGACGCCGTCTCATGGATCCAGGCCGCGTTCACGTCGACCTTGATCGTGCCCTGCGCGAGCGTGACGCCCTTTGTGTAGGCGATGCCGTCGACCGTGAGCGAAACCGTCCCCTCGTAGGCGTTCCCCGCCGTCACGACGCCGGCGGGAACCGCGAACGACAGGGTCCCGTTCGCCGCGTCGATCGTGCCGGCGTAGCCGACGCCGCCGATCGTGAGCGCGGCCGACGCGACCGCGCCCGCGGGGATCTCGCCCGTGAAGGCGACCGTGACGGCGCTGCCGTTGTAGTCCGTCCCCGGGCGCGCCGCGGGCTCGCCGAGCGCGATCGAGGGCGGAGGCGGCGTGGTGCCGAACTCGTAGCAGCCCATGGACGGCGGATTCGCGAAATCGCCCCCCATGAGGTCCTTCCCGATGCCGGAGTACGTCGCGCCCGCGCCCTTCGCCGGGGAGTCCGAGGCGAGCGTGTAGTCGTCCGCGGCGGCGTCCGCGAACTTCGGGTCGCCGACGAGGCAGTGCGCGCCGACCTGCTCGCCCGACGTTTCGATCGTCACGCAGTCCGCGGCGTCGAAGAGGCAGTAGTCCACGTTCGTCGCGTGGTGCAGCTTCACATCGGGATTGCCGCCCATCGTGGTGTTGCCAGCGACAATGCAGTTGACCATCGTGAGCTTGCTGCTGTAGTCGCTGCCGACGCTCAGCGCGCCGCCTTCGGAAGACCGACCCTCGACGCCCGACACGTTCCCCACGATCGTGGTGTTGCGGATCGCCACGGGGCTGCCGTAGTTCTTCAGCTCCATGCCGATGCCGCCGCCCTTGCTCGCGCCCCAGGCGTAGGCCGCCCGGTTCCCGAGGACCAGGCAGGCGTCGATCGTGACCGGGCCGGAGTAGTCGCCGTTCACGCCGATGCCGGCGCCCTTGCCGCCGTTGCCGTCGTTCGTGTTGAAGGCGACGATCGAGTGGTCGATCGTGCCCTGCTTGATGAAGACGCCGCCGCCGTAGCCGCCCTTGCCCGAAACCGTGTTGTTGCTGATGCAGCACCAGGAGACCGTGCCGTTCTCGACGTATACGCCGGCACCGTGCACGTACTGGTCGGCCAGCGTTCCGCCCGTCGCCGTCAGGTCCTTGAGCGTCGCCTCCCCGGCGAGCGTCGCGACGCGTCCGGTGCCGACCTGCCGGATGATCGTCCGCTCCGGGCCCTGGCCCTCGAGCGTGACGCCGTTCGTGACCATGAGCTGCGCGTCGATGTAGAAGACACCGCTCCCGAGCGTCACGGTCCCGCCGGTCGGCGCCGCCGCGTCGATCGCCGCCTGGATGGCGTTGCGGTCGGCCGCGCCGGTCGCGTCGCCGCTCGGCGCGATCGCGCCGGTCGGATCGACGTGCCCGCCGCCGCCGCCCGTCCTGGGCAGGACGACGTCCTTCGTCTGCGCGGAGAACAGGGCGTCCGTGAACGTGGCGGTGTAGCGGCCCGTGCCGTCCGCGTCCGCGGTCGGCGCCTGGACGACCGCGTAGGCCGTCGTCGCGGTCTGCGTCTTCCGGTGGGCGGAATTCCCCGTGCAGACCGCGGTCGCCGTGCAGGTCGCGTTGTCCGCGGACCAGACGTAGGACGGCGAGCCCCACGTGTGGGTATGCGGCGTTCCCGAGACGTCCGTCGCCTCGCCGGCGGTAAGGAAGGAGGCCGAGGACTGGTCGTACTCGGCCTTCACCCAGTCGGCGGAGGAGACCGCGTCGCGGAGGCGGAACTCGTCGAAGAGCCCGGTGAAGTGCCCCTGCACGACGTCCTTGTCCTTCGCGCCGAAGATCAGCTTGTTGTCGGAGTCCTGCACGGCCGAGATGGACGCGTCCGCGAGCTTCACGCCGTTGGCGTAGGTCGTAAGGGTCGTGCCGTTGAAGACGGCGGCGAGATGGACCCAGCTGTTTTCCGCAGAAGGCACCGTGCTGGAAACGGCCGTAAGCGAACCTGCGTATCCGTTGAGGGTCGTGTAGTTGGGAAGCGCGAGCTCCCAGTCCGGCGCATAGCCGCCGCCGCGGTTGCGGCTTGCGAAGCGCGCGAGGCCGTCCACCGTCGTGAGCGCCGTCATCTTGACCCAGGCGGACATCGTGAAGTCGTCGCCGACGTCGAGGAGCGTCGAGTCGGCGACCTTCAGCATGGACTGGCCGTTGTACGACGCGGCGTTCGCGGAATTGACGCGCGCCTTGCCGAAGACGCCGTCGGCCGCGACCTGCTGCGTCGCCGCGGCGGCGCCGATGGGCTCGGCGTCGAGGCCGTTGACGGAATCCGCGACCGTGCCGTTCGCCTCGGCCATGTGCCAGACGCCGACGTAGTCCGCCTTCCAGGTCCAGCGCGGCTCGACCGCGTCCGCGGGCTCGCCGCCGTAGTACATCGTGAACGAGGCGCCCTGCGAGAGCGCGGGGACCTTGACCCAGACGAGCGAGGCGCCGTCCGGGTTCCACTGCTCGATCTCGTAGGAGAGGGAATCGCCGGAGCCGTCCGCGAAGCGGAGCTCGCTTCCGCTCGCGGGATCCGCCATGTCGGCGTAGCGGAAGCCCGTGGGCGAGCCGGCGGCGAGCCGGACCGCGACCGGGAAGTCGGCGAGCGTCGACGACCCCGCGTAGCCCGAGACCGTGAACTCGACCTGCTTCGAGAAGACGGACGTATCGACGGCCTGCACCGGCTCCGTCGGCAGGTCGGCCGCGGTCGCGGCGGGCAGCTCGTGCACCGCCGCGAGCATGGCGTAGTTCGCGATGGCGGGCACGCTGTCGTGCGTGGACATCGCCCGCCCGCAGTCGATCATCTGGTCGTACGTGACGAGGGAGGCGAGCGGCGTCGCCGAAAGCTTCACCGTCGCGCCGCTCGTGGCCGCGACCCGGACGGGGTTCTGCTTCATCAGCTCCGCGCCCCGGTAGAAGAGATCCCTGTGGTACTCGCCGAGCGACTTGCCGGCCCGGCCCGCCGCCGCCTTGACGGCCATGTATTCGGCCTCGGTGATCTGCACGCTCGGATGGAACTCGATGAACGGGGCGTTCGCGTTCCATGCCGCCTCGGCGTTGGCCAGCTCGGTCGCGTCGAAGCCGAACGCCTTCAGCACCTCGCGGGCGAGGATGCGGTTGCCGACGACGTCCATGTGGGTTCCGTCCTTGGTCGCCTTGTACCCGAACTGGTTGATGACCGGATTGGCGGGGTCGTCGACGCATTCCCGGAAGGCCTCGTAGGTCTGGGCGTAGGGGATGTTCCGCGCCTGTGCGATGCCCTTGACGGCCGCCGCGTAGTCGCAGACGTTCTGCTTGAAGCCCTCGCCGTTGACGCCCGTCGGCGAGAGCAGCACCGGCTTGATCCCATTGGCGATCGCCATGTCCGCCATCGCGGCGACGTCGTTCGGCGTGCTGTTCGTGTTGACGGGCCAGTTGCTTCCGCAGTCGTTCACGCCCGCGAAGATGGTGCAGACGTCCGGGTTCTTGGCGACCACGTCGTTCTGGAAGCGGTTCTTCATCTGGACGGCGGTCTGGCCGCTGATGCCGACGCCGTACCACGTCACATTGATGTTGTTCGCGGCAAGACCCTGGACGACCAGGCGCAGGTAGCCGTCGACCGTATCCTTGCCGAACTGGGTGATCGAGTCGCCCATGAAGACGAGGGTGTCGCCGTTCTTGATCGCCTTCTCGCCGCCGTGGGCGGCGAGGGCGAACGCGGCCAGGAAAAGCGGGAGGACGTGTCTTGCTTTCATCGTTCGTTGCTTCTTTCGGAAGACGGTTCGTGACGATCAATCGACGAGGAACGCGACGCGGGGGCGCCTGGCGCCGCCCGTGACGTCGGTCGCGGGCCCGGCGGAGAGGAACGACGCCGAGGCCTGGTCGTACTCGGCCTTCACCCAGTCGGCGGAAGAGACCGCGTCCCGGAGGCGGAACTCGTCGAAGAGCCCGATGAAGTGCCCCTGCCAGCAGTCCTTGTCGTAGGCGCCGAAGACGAGCTTGTCGTTGGTATCCTGCACCGCGGAGATCGTCTGCTCGAAGACCTTCGCGCCGTTGGCGTACGCCGTCAGCGTCGTGCCGTCGAACATGCCGGCGACGTGCACCCACGCGTCCTGCGCGCTCGGAATCGCGCCCGAGACCGCGGTCTTCGAGCCGGAATAGCCGTTCAGCGTGTCGTACCCCGTGATCGCCAGCTGCCAGTCCGGCGTATCGTAGACGGCCGCCACGTACCGGTTGCGGCTCGCGATGCGCGCGATGCCGTCGCCCGGGGTCGCGCCGGTCATCTTGACCCAGCCGGAGAAGGTGAAGTCGTCGCCGAGGTCGAGGATCGTCGAATCGCCGACCTCCAGCATCGCCTGCCCGGAGTACGCGTTGAGGCCCGGCACCCCGTTGATCCGCGCGTTGCCGAAGACGCCCTCCGTCGCGGCCTGCCGGGAGGCGGAGTTGCCCTTCGGAACGGCGTCCATGCCGCTGGCGGAATCCGCGACCGCGCCGCCGTCCTCGGCCATGTGCCAGACGCCGACGTAGTCCGCCGCCCAGGTCCAGCGCGGCTCGACCGCGTCCGCGGGCGCGCCGCCGTAGTACATCGTGAACGCCGTCCCCCGCGCGAGCGAGGGAAGCTTGACCCAGACGAGCGACGCGCCGTTCGGGTCCCACTGCTCGACCTCGTACGAGAGCGAACGCCCGGCGCCGTCGGCGAAGCGGAGCTCGGCGCCGCTCGACGGGTCGGCCATGTCGGCGTAGCGGAATCCCGAAGGCGAACCGGCGGCGAGCCGCACCGCGACCGGGAAGTCGGCGAGCGTCGACGCGCCCGCGTAGCCCGAGACCGTGAACTTGACCTGCTTCGCGAACACGGACGTGTCGACGGTCCGGACCGGCTCCTTCGGCAGGTCGGCCTCCGACGCGGCGGGAAGCTCGTGCACGGCGTCGAGCACGGCGGCGTTCAGGACGCTCGGCAGGCTGCCGAGCTCGGAGCGGATGTCCGTCTCGTTCGCGCGGAGCGCGCGTCCGCAGTCGAGGGCCGCGTCGTAGGTGGGGAACCCGATGGACGCCGACAGGGAGAACTCGACGTCCGCCCCGGCCGTCTCGGACACCTCCGCCGGCTGCCGCGACAGCCGCTCGATGCCGCGGAAGAACAGGTCCCGGTGGAAGTCGGCCAGGGTCCTTCCGGCCCGGGCGGCCGCCGTCTTCACGGCCCGGTACTCGGCGGCGGTGATCCGCACGCTCGGGCGGGCCTGGTAGAACGGCTCGATCTCGTTCCACGCCGCCGCCGCCTTCGCCAGCTCCTCGTCCGAGTCGAAGCCGAGCGCCTTCAGCATCTCGATCGCGATGATGCGGTTCCCGACGACGTCCATGTGCAGGCTGTCGACGGTGGCCCGGATGGGGAACCCCTTGTCCGTCTTCCCGATGACGGGATTCACGGGATCCTCCACATAGGCGCGGAACGCCTCGTGGGTCGTCCCGTACGGGACGTTCCGCGCCTGCGCGATGGCCTTGACCGCCGCCGCGTAGTCGAGGATGCTCTGGGGGAAGGACTCGAGCGAGCTGCCCGTCGGGGAGCACAGGACCGGCATAATTCCATTGGTGATCGCCATGTCCGCCATCGCGGCGACGTCGTCCGGCGAGCTGGCCGCGTTGTTCGGCCACCCCTGCGCGCAGTCGTTCACGCCGGCGAGGATCGTGACGACATCCGGGTTCTTGGCGATGACGTCGTTCTGGAAGCGGGCCCGCATCTGCGCGGCGGTGTTGCCCGCGATGCCGACGCCGTGCCAGGTCACATGGACGCCGTTCGTCGCGAGGCCCCGCACGACGAGGGGCAGGTAGCCGGCGGCGCTGTCCTTGCCGTACTGCGTGATCGAGTCGCCCATGAAGACGAGCGTGTCGCCGTCGTGGATCGCCTTCTCGCCGCCGCTCGCGGAGAGCGCGGCGAAAGCCAGGGGGAGCAGGAATGCGCGTGTCGTTCTCATCGCTTGCTTGTCGCCTCCGGCCTCAGTCGATGCAGAACACCACGCGGGGCCGCGGCGCGGTGATCGTCAGCGTCCGACGAAGGACGTAGATCGTGTTCTGGTGGTCCACCTCCACCCGGGCCTCGTAGGTCCCGGCCTGCACCGGCGGGCCGGGGAGCTTCGTCGAGCCCCGGTAGTACTCGAGCATGCCGAGCGACGAGGACGTGAGCGCGGCGAAGTCGGTCCCGACGAGCGTCGCCGCGAGCGGCGTTCCGTCGTAGGCCTTGGTCGTCTCGCCGCCGATGGAGAATGTCGGCGTGCCGGCCGTGCAGTTCGCGTTCGTGCAGGTCGCGGTCAGCGTGTCGCCGGACGCCGTCAGTTTCCAGCCGTGCTCGTGCGGATCCTCCGACTGCGACTGCAGCTTGAAGCTGTCGGTCCGGAACGCGCCCGCCGCGTTGCCCTCGGCGTCGAAGAAGTTCACCGGATCCGTGTTCGCGAAGCCGTACCGGACGGCGAGCGGGTTGGCGAAGGTCGCGCAGGAGACGGCGAGCGTGTCCGCGTCGACGATGCGGACCGTCCCGTCGAAGAACTTGGTCGTCCCGTAGTAGTCCCCGCCGACCTGGAAGCCCCGCAGCGGCTGGCCGTCGCCGCTCGTGATCGCCGTATGCGCGTCGAAGTGGACGAGGATCTCGCTCGCGTTGTCGGGGTTGGCCTCCGAGCGGAGATAGACCGGGCCCTCCGGGTAGAGGCCCGATTCGCCGTACACGTACTTGCGCGCGAATTCGCTCAGGCGCCTGCCGAGCTCCGGCTTCTTCGGCGGGTGGATGTCCGCGAGGTCGCCGATGTCGAGCGTCGGGACGACGTGGACGCCCTGCTCCTGGCGGCCCACCCAGTTCTGCGAGTCGCGCACGTCGCACCACTGCCCGTAGGCGCCGTAGAACGGAAGCTGCGCGACGAGGAACGGCATGTCCGCGTCGTTCCAGAGCGCGCGCCAGTTCCGGACCAGGCTCTGCAGCTTGAAGCGGTAGTTGTAGCCGAACCCGAACATGCCGTCCGACTCGCCCTGGTACCAGAGCACGCCCCTCACCGGAAGCGGCGGGACGGGCTCGAGGCTGTTCAGGATCATCTTCGTGTAGTGGTCCTTCGCGCTCGTGCAGCCGGGGAGCCACTCGTCGATCAGCGAGCCGTCGACCGCCGCCGTGACGATGCCGACGGGGACGCCCAGCTTCCCCTGCAGCTCCTTGGCGAAGAAGAATCCCATCGCCGAGCACTTCCCCGCCGTCGCGGACGACGCGACCTGCCAGGCGTTCTGGTTGAGCTGCCACTCGAAGTGGTTCTCGGTCGCCTCGATGAAGCGGATCGTCGGATAGTCGGCGTCCTGGAGCCACGCGGCCGCGTCGGCGAAGCGCTCGATCGGATAGTAGGCGTTGGACTGCCCGCTCGCGAGCCACACCTCGCCGACCAGGATGTTCGAGGCCGTGAGCGTCGTCGTGCCGTCCGTCGCCGTGAGCGTGTACGGCCCGCCCGCCTCCATAGCGGGAAACTCCACGCGCCAGCGGGCCTCGCCGTCCGAGGCGTAGGGGCTTTCGAGATCCGCGGTCGCCGAAAGCGTCCGCCCGGCGAACGTGACCGTGACGGTCCTGCCCTGGATCGCGGCGCCGGAGATCGGCAGCGTGACGCCGCGCTGGAGCACGGCGTTGCTGTCGTAGTACTGGTTGACGCGGAACTTGGGGATCGTGTAGGCGGCCTGCGCGGCCGGCACCAGTCCCGCGGCGATTGCGGCGATTGCGGCGAAGCGTTCGATGGCGTTCATGGTGGGCAAGGGGCGGTTGCGTGGGGGAAAGGGGCTTTCCTTGACGTGCAGACTACCACCGGATCCGATTCCCGGTCAATGCCTTGCATTGCACTTTCCGATAATAATTTATTGACTTTTTCGATACGGTTGCGGTAGGATTCCCCCCATGAAGAAAGTCCTCGTCGTCTCCTCGATCAACGGCATCGCCGGCCGCAACGGCCTCACCGGCATCTTCGACTTCGTCAACGAGGGCCACGACTGGAGCATCCGCTTCCTGCAGAATCCCGGTGATTCCGCCGACGGGATGCTGCCCGCGGCGCTCCGGGGCGGCGTGGACGGCGTCATCGTGAGCCCCCGGGCGATGACGCCGGGGATCCGCCGGCTGCTGGACCGGCCGGTCCCGGTCGTGATGGTCCACGACCCGGGCGGCGGCGTCCCGCGGCACGGCCCCCGCTTCTCCCTCCTGAAGAACGACGACCGATCCGTGGGCCGGCTCGCCGCCGAATACCTGCTCTCGAAGTCCCGGTTCCGCTCCTACGCCTTCATTCCGACGCCCTCGCCGACGACCTGGTCGGACGAGCGGCTCGCCGGATTCGCCGAGGCCCTGTCCGCGAAGGGCATGGCGCCCGTCGTGTGGAACGCCGAGCGGCAGCCGCTCGGGGACTTCCTCAAGTCGCTGCGCAAGCCCGCCGCCGTCCTGGGGGCGACGGACCTCGAGGCCATCGACGCGCTCGCCGCGTGCCGCCGGCTGCGCATCGACGTCCCCTCGCGCGTCGCCGTGCTGGGCGTCGACGACGACGAGATGATGTGCGAGGCGACGAAGCCGACGCTCTCGAGCGTCAAGACGGACGACGTCGCGCTCGGCCGCCGCGCCGCGGAGGAGCTGGCCTTCCTGATGTCGGCGAAGGGCCCCGTGCCGCCGCGCAAGGCGATTCTCGTCCCGCCCGCCGGGATCGCGGAGCGGAACTCGACGCGCACCGTTCCCCCGGCGGGGTATCTCATCCAGGAGGCGCTTTCGTTCGTCCGGCGGCACGTGAACGAGGGCATCGGCGTCGACGACGTCGTGAAGCACCTGCACGTCTCGCACTCGCTCGTCCGCGCCCGGTTCCGCGCGGTCTACGGCAAGTCCCTCCGCGACGTGATCCTGGACCTGCGAATCCGGACGGCGGCGTCGATGCTGCTCCGGACGAAGGCGTCCGTCCACGCGATCGCGCGGAAGACCGGATTCGCCTCCGACGCCCATTTCGTCCGCCTCTTCCGCAGGAAGACGGGCTCCACCCCCTCCGCCTACCGCGCC
>JAFPUX010000160.1 GCA_017413145.1 Kiritimatiellia bacterium
CGGCGTATTCCTTGAGCTTGGCGATGGCCTCGTCCTCGGGGAGGATGCCGGAGATCTTGAAGAACGCGGTCTGGAGCACGGTGTTGGTGCGCGTGCCCATGCCGGTCGCCTCGGCGATCTTGGCGGCGTCGATCACGTAGAAACGGATCTTCTTGTCGATGATCTGCTGCTCGATCTCGTCGGGGAGGTGCTGCCAGACCTCGTCGGCGGAGTAGGGCGAGGCGAGCAGGAACGTCGCGCCGTCCTTGGCCTTCGAGAGCATGTCGTACTTCTCGACGAAGGAGAAGTTGTGGCACGCGACGAAGTCCGCGTTGGTGCAGAGGTACGGGCTGCGGATCGGCGTGGCGCCGAAGCGGAGGTGGGAGATCGTGAGGCCGCCCGCCTTCTTGGAGTCGTACTCGAAGTAGCCCTGCGCGTAGTTGTCGGTGTAGGTGCCGATGATCTTGATCGAGTTCTTGTTCGCGCCGACGGTGCCGTCCGAGCCGAGGCCGTAGAACATGCACTCGTGGCGGCCCTCGTGGGCGAGGACGAAGGACTTGTCGTAGTCGATCGAGCAGCCGGTCACGTCGTCCACGATGCCGACGGCGAAGTGGTTCTTGGGCGCGGCGGCGGCGGCGTTGTCGAAGACGCCCTTGACCATCGCGGGCGTGAACTCCTTGGAGCCGAGGCCGTAGCGGCCGCCGACGACCTTGGGCCAGGACTTGATCCAGCCCTTCTCCATCGCCTCGCCGAGCGCGGTGCGGACGTCGAGGTAGAGCGGGTCGCCGAGGGCGCCGGGCTCCTTGACGCGGTCGAGGACCGTGACGAACTTGGCGGTGGCCGGGAGGGCCTTGGCGAAGGCCTCGACGGGGAACGGGCGGTAGAGGCGGATCTTGAGGACGCCGACCTTGGCGCCGGCCTCGTTGAGCTTGGCGACCGTCTCGTCGCAGGTGTCGGCGCCGGAGCCCATGATGACGATGACGTTCTCCGCGTCGGGCGCGCCGACGTAGTCGACGATGCTGTACTTGCGGCCGATGAGCCCGGCGAGCTTGTCCATGTTCTTCTGGACGATGCCCGGGACGGCCTCGTAATACTTGTTGACCGTCTCGCGGCCCTGGAAGTAGACGTCGGGGTTCTGGGCGGTGCCGCGCATCTGCGGGTGGTCGGGGGTGAGGCCGCGCTTGCGGAACGCCTCGACGAGGTCGTCGTCGATCATCGCGCGGATCGCCTCCTGGGGCATCGCATCGATCTTCTGGACCTCGTGGGAGGTGCGGAAGCCGTCGAAGAAGTGGACGAACGGGATCTTGCTCTCGAGCGTGGAGGCGTGGGCGACGAGGGCGAGGTCCTGGGCCTCCTGGACGGAGGCGGAGGCGAGCATCGCGAAGCCGGTCTGGCGGCAGGACATGACGTCGGCCTGGTCGCCGAAGATGTTGAGGCCCTGGTAGGCGAGGGCGCGGGCGGAGACGTGGAAGACCGCGGGGGTGAGCTCGCCGGCGATCTTGTACATGTTGGGGATCATCAGCAGGAGGCCCTGCGACGCGGTGAAGGTCGTCGTGAGGGCGCCGGTGGTGAGGGCGCCGTGGACCGCGCCGGCGGCGCCGCCCTCGGACTCCATCTCGATGATCTTGGGGACGTTGCCCCAGAGGTTGGTCTTGCCCTTGGCGGCGAGCTCGTCGCACGTCTCCGCCATCGGGGAGGAGGGGGTGATCGGGTAGATCGCGCAGACTTCGCTGCACTGGAAGGCGACCTGCGCGCA
>JAFPUX010000161.1 GCA_017413145.1 Kiritimatiellia bacterium
CGACCTCGTAGGCGTTGCCGCCGAGCGTGAGCGTCTCGCCGAGCGCGTGCTCGGTGGCGAGCAGGCGCCGCGCGCCCCACTCCGTGAGGACCGCGACGTGCGCGCGCCCCGCGACGTCCTCCGCCGAAAGCGCGCGCCCCGCGACGAGCGGCCGGCGCACGAGGTCGAACCAGTCGGCCGTCGTCCCGACGATGCGCATCTCCATGTCGCGCCCGCGAAGGCGTCCGGACTGCTCCAGCTGCTTCACCGGCACGACGCGGACGACGCCGGGGATCGACTCCGCGATGCGGACCGCGTCGTCGTAGAGCAGGCCGTAGACCGACAGGAACGCGCGGCTCGTGTTCGAATTCTGGTCGGCGGACGGCTTCGCGGCGCGCAGCAGGATGTTGCGAGAGCCGAGCCGTCGGATCTGGGCGATCGCCTCCTCGCTCGCGCCTTCGCCGATCGCGAGCATCGCGATGACGCTGCCGACGCCGAAGACGAGCCCGAGCATCGTCAGCAGCGACCGCAGCTTGTGCAGCAGCAGGTTCTTCACGCCGAGCCGCACGTCCCGCGCGGCCCGCACCGCCCACGCGCGCCGTGTCATGTCGACTCCTTTACGAGGCCGTCGCGCAGGACGAGGCGGTGCTCGGCCCATTCGGCGATGTCGGGTTCGTGCGTGACCATGACGATGGTCTTGCCGCGCTCGTGGAGCGACCGGAAGAGCTTCATGATCTCGATGCTCGTGGCGGTGTCGAGGTTGCCGGTCGGCTCGTCCGCGAGGATGACCGTCGGGTCGGTCGCGAGCGCGCGGGCGATGGCGGCGCGCTGCTGCTGGCCGCCGGACAGCTGTGACGGGCGGTGGCCGAGCCGCCCCTCCAGCCCGACAACGGCGGCGAACTTCTCCGCGCGCGCGGCGCTCTCGCGCTCCGGGACCCCTTGGTAATACAGAGGCAACGCGATATTCTCGGCGACCGTGAGCTGCGGGACGAGGTTGAAGCTCTGGAAGACGAAGCCGAGGTGGCGCAGGCGGATGTCCGAGAGCGCGTCGTCGCCCAGGCGCGAGACGTCCTCGCCGCCGAGCCTGTACGTCCCGGACGTGGGCCGGTCGAGGCAGCCGAGAATCGAGAGCAGCGTGCTCTTGCCGGACCCGCTCGCGCCCATGATCGCCCAGAAGCTCCCCTCCTCGAAGCGCGCCGACACGCCGCGGAGCGCGTGCACGCGCTCCGAGCCCATCTCGTAGACCTTCGTGAGGTCCTCGAACTCGACGGCGGGGGAGGTCATGCGCGGCTCCTCCGATCCGGGACGGAAGGCAACGGCCAAGCACCGCCACCATTGCCACCATTGCCACCATTGTTCACCAATGTCACCATTGGCGTTGGTGTCAATGGTCGGAATGGTGGCATTGGTCGGAATGGTGGCATTGGATCAGGCCTTCTCATCGGCGAGCCGCTGGCGGGCGGTTTTCACGCTGGCGTTGAAGATGCGAACGAGTTCGTCGGCTTCGGCGAGAAGCTTCGCCAACGTCCGAGGCTCGACGTATTGCTTGAGCGCGATGATCCGAAGCCACATGCGGGACTCGACGAGCTCTTTCAGCGCAACGCCGATCTTGTGGGCGAAATCCTTGCGCGATTCCGGCACGCTCGCCTCCGCGTAATTGGCGGCGACGGACGTCGCGGAACGGAACAATTGGTCGCGCAAATGCGCCGCGCCGGTCCGCTCCGGCAACGCTTCGCAGACCGATATCGCCCGCGCGGCGAACTGTGCCACGCGATCTTCCAGTTCCGCACCTGCGGGTCTTCCGGTGTTTTCGGTTCTCATTGAAGAGGTTTCCTATTGTTCACCATTGCCATCATTGCCACCATTGTCCACCAATCCCATTGTCACAAATGATCGGCGTCGTCGGTGGTATTAGTCGGAACAATGGCATTGGTCGGAATGATGGCATTGGTGGCAATGGTCGGAATGATGGCAATGCGCGTCACCCCTCTGGCGTCGAACTTTCCAGCGGCGGCACGAGAAGCACCTCCTCGCCGCCTTCGAGGCCGGAGAGGATGCGGACGAAGCGGTTGTTGTCGAGGCCGGTCTCGACGACGCGGCGTTCCGGACCGCGCGGAGTCTTCACCCACACGCACGATTCGCCGCCGACGCGCACGACGCACTGCACGGGAACCGACACGGCGTCCTCGTATTCGGCGAGGATGATGCGCACCCGGCAGCCCATGCCGTTCTTGAGCTCCCCCACCCCGCCGTCGATGCGGATCTCGGCCGGGTACTCCTTGATGTCCGGGTTCATCCAGCGGCGGCCGTTGTCCGGCATCGGCGCGATCTTGGAGAGCGTGCCGGAGAAGACCTGGTCCGGGACGGCGTCGCACGTCACGCGCACGGGCATCCCGACGGCGAGGCTCTTGAGCGCGCTTTCGCGCACGACCGTCGACGCGACGAACGTGTCGGCCGTCGGCAGGATGATCAGGTCGCGCCGTTCCCAAACCTCGACGCCCTCCTTGAGCGGCTCGTTGTTCTCCCACGGGCGCTGGTTGCTCGTCGAGTAGATGACCTGCCCGTCCATCGGCGCGTAGATCTTCGCCTTTTCGATCTGGGTCGCGAGCTTGTCGAGCTTCTGCTTCTGCCGGTTGTATTCGCTCTCCTTGGCGCGGAGGGAGCTCTCCTCCTGGAGGATCGACGAAGCGGCCTTGCGGCGGACGCGGTCCAGCGCGGCCTCCTTCTGCCGCACGTCGCTCTGGAGCTTCGCGAGCTCGCGCTTGTGCGTGTAGGTCTCGAGCAGCGCGAGGTTGCCGCGCGCGGTCGCGAGCGAAAGCTCCTTGTGGCGCCAGGAGAGCTCGTCGCCCTTGAGCTCGCTCTCCGAGAGGAAGTCCTCGGCGTGGAGCTTCTTCGACCACTCGTACTTCTCCTTGGCCTGCTCCAGCTCCTGCTCGGCGAGCGTGACGGAGCCTTTCGTCTCGTCGAGCTTGTTCGGGTACTCGCCCTGCACGTACTTCACGAGGTCCTCGCGCGCGAACGCGAGGTCCTGCTCCGCGAGCTCCACGTCGGAGGCCGCCTGGTTCTTCGCGATCTCGAGGTCCTCGCGCTTCATCTCGAGCGCGGAGGCCGCGTTCGTGACGGCGATCTCCTGGTTGACCTTCTCGTCGACCGTCGTCGCGACGTCGAGCTCGACCAGCAGGTCGCCCTTCTTCACCATGCTCCCCTCGGGGATGATGTAGAGGATCGAGTGGCGCCCCTCGACCTCGCTCTTGAGGATGAGCTGCTCGCTGGGCTTGATCTCGCCGTCCTCCGCGAGGTCGACGACGAGCGGGCCGCGCTGCACGCGCGCCCAGGGCTCGGCGTCCGCCCCCTCGCCGACGCCCGCGCGGCGCGAAAGGCCGACGGCGACGGCCGCCGC
>JAFPUX010000162.1 GCA_017413145.1 Kiritimatiellia bacterium
CGCCTCCCGCCGCCGGTTCCGCCGTGCCGGTCCGCGGCGCGGCGGCGCTGGCGGTCCTGCTTGCGGCGGCGGTGGTGCCGCTGCTGACGAAGTCGCGCCGCTGGCGGACGGTCCAGCTCGCGCTCGACCTCGCGGTGCTGGGGCTGTGGGCGGGGACATTCCTGTCGATGGCGCGCTTGATCGGCTGGGCGGACGGCGACCTGCCGCGCGGCGCGGTGGACTTCGCCTCGGCGCTCCTGCTGCTGGCGATGGCCTTCCTCTATCCGCTTTTCGGGCGTCCCGCGCACTACTGCCTGCACGTCTGCCCCTTCGGCGCGGCGCAGGAACTCGCCTCGCGCCTGCCGGTCCGCAAATGGCGGCTCTCCCCGGCGCTCGCGCGGCGGCTGACGGCGCTTCGGCGGGCGCTCTGGGCGGCGCTCATGCTCCTGCTGTGGCTCGGACTCTGGTCGCGCTGGCTCGACTGGGAACTCTTCGGGGCGTTCGCCTGGCGCGTTGCGCCGGTGCCGCTTCTGGCGTTCGCGGCGGTGTTCGTCGCGCTTTCCGCGTTCGTCCCGCGCCCCTACTGCCGATTCGTCTGCCCGACGGGCACCCTGTTCAAACTCGCCGAATCCAACCAACCCCAAGGAGAAACAAAATGAAAGCCGCCAACTTATTGAACTTCCTGCTCGCCGTCGCGCTCGTCCTGCTCTGCGCCATGCTCTGGCGCGAACCGGCACCGACCGTCGCCCCAACGGCACCCGGCGCCGCCGTTTCCGAAGCACCCGCGCCCGTCGCGGACGTCTCCGCCGCCCCCGCCACTCCCGATGAATGGCGCGAAATCGCGCCGAAGGACGCCGTCATGGACCCTGCCGCCGTCGGCGTGCGCGACACCATGCTCCTCGCCGCCGGCCGCGAAGGCGACTTCAACGCCATGACCATCGGCTGGTGGGGGACGGGCGTGCTGTGGAAAAAGCCCGTCGTGACCGTCTACGTCTCTAAGAGCCGCTACACCTGGGAGTTCATGGAGAAGAACGACACCTTCACCGTCTGCGCCTTCCCGGACGAATACCGCGCCGGCGTGATGTATCTGGGCACCCATTCCGGGCGCGACGGCGACAAGATCGGCCCCTCCGGCCTGACCCCCGCCTTCACCGCCTCCGGCGCCCCGTATTTCGCCGAAGCGGACCTCGTCCTCGAATGCCGCCGCATCTACGAAACCGAACTCTCCGACCTCGCCCAACTCCCCGAAGAAGCCCGCCGCCTCTACGACAACGGCATGCTTCCCCACGCGATGTATGTCGGCGAAATCACCTCCGTTCGCACCCGCGTCCCCGCGCCCTGACCCAACCCCAAAAACCAAAGGAAGCGCCATGAAAACGATGAAGTTCCTTTTCCTCGCGGCGGCTTTTGCCGCGGCCGCTTTTGCCGCTCCCCAAGCTGAACTTGCAATGAAACAGGAGACTTCCCCCATGAACGAAACCGCCCTTTCCCCCCTCGACACCGCCCTCGCCAAGATCGGCGCCGCCGTCGCGCGCGGCGAACAGGACAAGCTCGCCGCCGCCTTCGCCGAGGCGTTCGACTCAGGCCTCTCCCTTGCACAGGCCAAGGAAACCGTCGGCCAGCTCTACGCCTACTGCGGCTTCCCCCGCGCCCTCAACGCCGCCGCGACGCTCAAGACCGTCTGGGAGGGCCGCGCCCCCGCGAGCCCGTGGCAGGAAGGCACCCCGCCCACGCCCTTCCCCGAAACCTACGACCCCCTCCGCGACGGCACCGCCAACCAGACGGAACTTTGCGGCGCCCCCGTCGCCGGCCCCCTCTTCGACTTCCACCCGCAGCTCGACGCCTATCTCAAGGCGCACCTCTTCGGCGACATCTTCGCCCGCGACGCCCTCGACTGGCGCACCCGCGAACTCCTCACCGTCGCCGCCCTGGCCGCCCGCCCCGAGACCGCGCCCCAAATGGAGTCGCACATCCGCGTCGCAAACCTCAACGGCGTTGCGCCGGAGCAGACCGACGCCATCCTCGCGCTCGTCCGCGCCACGGTTCCGGGAACGCGCCCGGCGGACGACTGGTCGCCCATCCCGATCGGCGAACCGAACACGGCTTTCGCGCAGTATTTCACGGGGCGCAGCTACCTCCACAAGCTCACGCTCGACCAGGTGCCCGCCTTTGGCGTCGCGTTCGAGCCCGGATGCCGCAACAACTGGCACGTCCACCGCGCCGAAACCGGCGGCGGGCAGATCCTCATTTGCACCGCCGGGCGCGGTTACTACCAGGAGTGGGGCAAGCCCGCCGTCGAAATGAAGCCCGGCGACACCGTCAACATCCCCGCCGGCGTCAAGCACTGGCACGGCGCCGCGCCCGATTCGTGGTTCCAGCACATCGCCCTCGAAGTCCCCGGCACCGGCGGCCACAACGAGTGGCTCGAACCCGTCGACGACGACGCCTACGCCGCCGCGACGAAGTAAAAGTCCCCCACCCCGCCGTCCGCGCCGAAGGAATTCTGGACGAACGCCCGGTTTTGCGGCATAATCGGCGGCACAACCCCAGCGAAAGGAATTGCCATGAACGCGAAAAAAGACCTCGGCCCCGTCCCCGCCGTGTTTCCCATGCCCGTCCTTGTCGTCGCCGCCTTCGACGCGAAGGGGACGGTCCAACTGCTGAACGCCGCGTGGGGGCAGATTTGCGACACGGACAAGATCGCGCTCTTCCTCGACCCCGACCACGCCACCACGAAAGCCATCCTCGGAACGAAGGCCTTCACCGTCGCCCTCGCCGACCGCGCGCACATGGCGGAAGCCGACTACGCCGGCATCGTCTCCGGCAACGCGGTCGCGGACAAGTTCGCGCGCTCCGGCCTCCATGCCGCCAAGTCGGCGCGCGTCAACGCGCCGGTGATCGACGAATTTCCCGTGACGATGGAATGCGAGCTCGCGGAAGTCGTCGAGTCGAAGACCCTCTACGCCGTCGTCGGGACCATCGTCAACACCCTCGCGGACGAGCGCGTGCTCGACGAAAAGGGCAAGGTGGATCCCGCCAGGCTCGACGCCCTCGCGTTCGACCAGTTCCGCCACGGCTACTACGCCACCGGCGAGAAGGCCGGCCAGGCCTGGAACGCCGGAGGGGTCCTCGCCCGCGCCGCGCAGGCGGCCGCGAAAGGCGGTGCGCAGTGAAAGCGGGCCTGGTCGTCCTGGCGGTGCTGGCCGTGGCGGTTCTCGCCGCGGTGGCGGGGTGCGTCGCCCTGTCGCGGCGGTCCACGGCGGCGACCAAAACCGTGACGGCGAAGATTCCGGGGCGGGTGGCGGTCGTCTTCTATTCGCAGTCGAAGGTGCGCAGCACGGGGACCGTCGCGGAGTGGATCGCCAGGCACACGGGCGGCGACCTGCTGGAGCTGGAGATGGCCGAGCCCTATCCCGAGCCCTACGGCGCGACCCTCAAAGCCGCGGAAAAGGACGTCTCCTCCGGCGCGCTCCCCGCGCTCAAGGCCATCCCGTCGCTCGACGGCTACGACGTGGTGTTCCTCGGCTCGCCCGTCTGGTACGGCACCTACGCGCCTCCCGTCGCCACGTTCCTCGCGGCGGACGCGCTCGCCGGCAAGACGGTCGCCCCCTTCTGCACCCACGGCGGCGGCGGGGCCGGGCGCTTCCCCGCCGACGTCCGCAAGGCCTGCCCCGGCGCGACGGTTCTGGAGGCCCTCTCCCTGCGCGGCTCCAACCAAATCGAACGCCGCCTCGACCTGGGCGTCGGCGCCCGCCACACCGAGGACGACGTCGTCGACTGGCTCGACCGCATCTTCCGGCCGTGAACGCGGCGGCATGAGATTGCGCTTTTCCAGAAAGGGACGGCAGTTCTTTTTCTTCACGTTTTGCGTGGAGGGGCGGGCGCAAATGCTGTCGCGCCTGGCGGCGGGCCCGGCGGTCAAGGGACGGGGGACTGCGTCCCCCGCGCCCCTTGACGGCGGCGGCAACGCCCTCGCCCATGCGGAACTGCTGCCCCCGGGCGAGGCGGTGTTGCGCTGGCTGTTGGCGCTCCACGGCGAAAACCCGGCTCTCGCGGTGTCCAACCGGGTGGTCATGCCCGACCACGTGCATTTCCTGCCCGTGGTGGATTTCGACCGCGCTCCGGCGTTCGACCCGCTGGCGTTCGCGCACCGGTTCCGCCGGGAAGCCGGGCGCGAAACGGGGGGCGCGGGGGGAGCCCCCGTCCCTTGGGAGCGCTCTTTCTGGCTGGCGTTGTCGCTTTCGGCGCGGCAGCTCTTCGCCATCCGGCGCTACATCCGGGGGAACCCCGCGAGAGCGCTGTGGAAAAAGGCGCACCCGGACCGCTTCCGGGTCATGTCCGGCATCCGCCACGCCTCGCTGGACCCGTCGGTGGACTGGAGCGCGATGGGCGACCCCACCTTGCTGGCGTCGCCGTTCCGCTTCCCGGTGCGGCTGACGCGGAAACTGCCGCCGGAGGCGCAGGAACCGGCACTGGCCGAGGCCGTGGAGCGCGCACGGAGCGGCATGGTGCCCGTGTGCGGCTTCCTTTCGCCCGCCGAACGCGAGCTGGAACGGCGGTTGCGCGCGGAGCCGTCGGCGCGGTGGATCAAAGTCGTCCCCCACGGCTTGCCGGCGAACCACGATCCCTCGCAGGAAGACAGCCGGACCCTTGCGGAAGGGCGGATGTTGTTGCTGTCGTCCTTCTCCCCCGAAGTTCCGGCATCCCCGATTTCCCGCGCCAACTGCGAAACCATGAACGACCGCATCTTCGCCTTGTGCGGCGAAGCGGCGGACCCCATCCGGACGGGACTTCCCGGAGCTAGACCATCATGCACGGGACATTGACGAGAAATAATCGCGGAATTCATGTAGAATTTCATGAACGTATTCATAAAATTCATGGTGATTTTCATGATTTGGGGACTTACCGTCCGCTTCGCCGCCGCCTATCCCGGCACGCCCTTCGGCGTCGTGACCCCGGACAATTTCGAACATTTCCTCTCTCCAAGCAGTTTTTGCAAACCCCCAAACGAAAGGACCATGCCATGAAAACCAATGCCATCCCGTTTCTCGCCGCGATTCTCCTGCCGCTCGCGGCCTGCGCCCAAACTCCCGCGCCGGAAACTCCCGCGACGGCGGACGGCGAAAGCGCGACGCGGGAGCCCGCCGCCGTCTATTTCACGCACGACATTTCGCCGGAGGGGCTGCAAAAGGCCTACCGGGCGCTGGGGCGTCCGCTGGAGGGACGGAAAGTCGCGGTCAAGATTTCCACCGGCGAGGCCGGCAACACGAACTACCTCCAGCCCGCGCTCATCGGCCCGCTGGTGCAGTCGCTGAAGGGCGACATCGTCGAGTGCAACACCGCCTACGGCGGGTCGCGCCAGGAGACGGCCAAGCACCGCCGGACCATCGAGGAGCACGGTTTCGACGCCATCGCGCCCGTCGTCATCATGGACGAGTTCGCCGAGACGGAGATTCCCTGCCCGGCGGGCTCCGTCCACCTGGAGCGGGATTTGATCGGCGCGGCCTTCACGAACTACACGGGCTTCGTCATCCTCAACCACTTCAAGGGGCACCAGATGGGCGGGTTCGGCGGGGCGCTGAAGAACCTCTCCATCGGCGTCGCCTCCACCGCCGGCAAGGCGCGCATCCACTCCGCGGGCAAGACCGACGACGTGGGCGAGGTCTGGGGCGACCTGCCGCCGCAGGCCGACTTCATCGAATCGATGGCCGAGGCCGCCGGCGCCGTGGTCAACTGCATGGGCGACCGGGCCGTGTACATCAGCGTGATGAACAACCTCTCCATCGACTGCGACTGCAACGGCCACCCGGCCAAGCCCGAGATGGCGGACGTGGGAATCCTCGCCTCGCTCGACCCCGTGGCGCTGGACAAGGCGTGCGTCGACCTCGTCTACGCCTCCGACCCCGCCACCAGCGCGTCCCTCCGCGCCCGCATGGAAAGGCAGCTCGGCCCGCACATCCTCGACCACGCCGAAACCCTCGGCTACGGCTCCAAGGCCTACAAGCTCGTCTCCCTCGACGGCAACGCCCCGCCCTCCACCGAGCGCGTCGACTGACTTTCCGTCCCCTGCCCGCCATCCGGTCATCCAAACGCCTCCACCCGGTTTTCGCGCTTGAAAAACGGTCCGCTTCCCCCCACGATACGGCAGGTCTTTTGGACGTCCAGCGGTTCTGGGCCGTCTGGAAGGCTGCATGCCGACCCCCATTCTTCGGAGACCCGACCATGACCATCCGCGACCTCCCAGCCATCGCCGACTCCGCCGCGCGCGAGCGCCGCATCACCCGGACGAGCTTCCTCGGCATCGCCGCGAACCTGCTGCTGGCCGGCTTCAAGGCCGCCGTGGGGCTGCTCTCCAACTCCGTCGCCATCGTCCTCGACGCGGTGAACAACCTCTCCGACGCCTTGAGCTCGGTCCTCACGATTCTCGGCGTCAAGCTCGCGCGCCGGCCGCCCACGGCGAAGCACCCGTTCGGGTTCGGGCGCATCGAGTACTTCAGCGCCGTCGCCATCGCGGCCCTCGTCATCGCGGCGGGCGCGGGATCTATGGTGGAATCGGTCAAGAAAATCGTCCGCCCCGAAACCCCCGCCTACGGCACGGCGGCGCTCGTCATCGTCGCCGTCGCGGTCGTCGCGAAGTTCCTGCTGGGCCGCTACGTCTCGGCGCAGGGCCGCGCGTGCAACTCCGACGCGCTGGTCGCCTCCGGCGCGGACGCCAGTTTCGACGCGCTGATCTCGCTCTCCACCCTCGTCGGCGCCATCGTCTTCCTCGCGTTCAAGGTGAACCTCGACGGCTGGATTGGCGCGGCGATTTCCCTGTTCATCCTGAAGGCGGGCGTCGACATGCTACTCGGCGCCGTCGCCAACGTCATGGGACGCCGGCCCGACGCGGAGATCACCCGCCGCATCCGCGAGACGGTCAACGCCGTGCCGGGCGTCCTCGGCGCCTACGACCTGGTGCTGCACAACTACGGCCCCGACTCGGCCATCGGTTCCATCCACGTCGAAATCGACGCCTCCCTCGACGCCGCGTCCATCCACCACCTGACGCGCGCCGTGCAGGGTGCCGTGCTCGACCGGTTCCGCGTCTTCCTGACCGTCGGCGTCTACGCGGTCGACCCCGCCCGCCGCGCCGAGCGCGAAAAAATCGCGGAAACCGCGCGCCGCCATCCCGGCGTCCTCGGCGTGCACGGCGTCTTCTTCGACGACGCGGCCCGCTCCGGCTCGTTCGACGTCGTCGTCGATTTCACCGTCCGCGACCGCCCTGCCCTCCGCGACGCCCTCCTCGCCGAGCTCGCCCCCCTCTTCCCCGGCCGCTCCTTCGCCGTCAACTTCGACACCAACTACTCCGATTGAAAACTAGATACCTAGATATCTAGATACCTAGAAAAGAGAAAGCCCCATGTCCCTCATCTTGAAGAATCAAACCCACTGGGAGGGCCTCTACTACTACCGCAAGAGCGTGGTTCTTTACCAGATGACGGTCGTGTTCTGCCGCCGCTTCCTGCCGCCGCGCGGCGACCGCACGGTCGACCAGATGGTCCAGGCGGCGCGGAGCGGGAAGCAGAACATCGTCGAGGGGCTGGCCGACGGCGTTGCGTCGACGGAGATGGAACTCAAGCTCCTGAACGTCGCCCGCTCCAGCTTCAAGGAACTGAAAGAGGACTATCTCGACTACCTGGCCGCCCATTCCCTGACCCGCTGGGAGCCGGGCCATCCGCGCTACGACGCTTTGCTCGCCTTCTGCCGCGCCCACAACGACCTGCCCGGCTACGAGCCGCATTTCGCGGTCTGGAGCGCCGAGGAAACCGCGAACTGCGCCGTCACCCTCTGCCACATGGTGGACAAGATGCTCACCACCACCCTCGCCAAAAAGGAGCGCGACTTCGCCGAAAACGGCGGCATCCGCGA
>JAFPUX010000163.1 GCA_017413145.1 Kiritimatiellia bacterium
CTGCGCAAACGGATGTACGACCTTTCGCAGTTCTGCAAGACGTTCAAGGAAGCCTACACGCAGGACTACAACCGGCGCCACGAGAACACAGGCACGATCTGGGAAGGTCGTTTCAAGAGCATCCTGCTGGAAGGCTCTTACCGCACGATGACGACGGTGGCAGGGTACATCCATCTCAATCCCGTCCGAGCGGCGGTCGTCGAGCGGGCGGAGGAATCCCCGTGGACGGGCTACGGCGCGGGATGCAAGGGCGACGCGTTCGCGCAAAACGGCCTTCGCGCGCTGGTTTCCCGCGTGTACGGCACGAAGGATGCGACGTGGGAGCGGGCGCTGGAAGTGTGCGCGGAGACGATCGGCGGAGGCGTGCCGGCGAATGCCGCGCCGTCGCCGGAGGACGTCGTCGAAACCGACGAAAAGGGCCGACCGGTTCGGGCCGGATCGCTGCGTGCGCTGCTGATGCACCGGGCGGCGGGATTCGTACAAGGGCTCGCGCTCGGCGGCGAGGCGTTCGTCATGCGCGCGTCGCGGCGGCTCCCGAAGCGCGCCCGGCGACGCGCGGAAACGCTGTTCGACCGTTGCGCGTTTCTCGGATTGACTTCAGCGGCCGGCATCCGCGAAGTGTCTTGACGGAGCGGCAGAATGAAGAAGAACCGTCCAAGAGGAAACGCGGCGCCCGTCGAGGCCGGAGTGTCGTTCGGCAGCAATCTCGGGGACCGCGCGGACAACCTGCGCCGCGCCGCGCGGCTTCTCGCCGCAACGCCCGGCGTCCGTTTGCTCGCGCGTTCCGCGATTTACGAAACGGAACCCGTCGACGTCCCGCCCGAGTTCGCCGGCCGGAGCTACCTCAACGCCGTCGCCGTGTTCGGGGTTTCGCTTCCGCTCGACGTTTGGAGCGAGCGCTGCCACGCGGTCGAGGACGAACTCGGCCGCGTCCGCACGGGATATCACCACCCGCGAACGATCGACGTCGATCTGCTCTGGTTCGGAGACGCCGTCCGCGACGAGCCGCACTTGCACCTGCCGCATCCGCAGATCGCCTCGCGCCGCTTCGTCTGCGAACCTCTCGCCGAAATCCGGCCCGGTCTTCGCCTGCCCGGACTCTCCGGAACCATAGCCGACCTTCTCGCCGCGCTTTCCCCTCGCCCGGCCGTCCGGCTCTCGGGCGACCGGTGGGACTGATTCCCTTCCGCCGCGTTTCAATGACGGAGCGTTTCCCGCAGCGCGGCGAGGACGGCGTCGGCCATGCGGCGGAAGCCGAGGTCGTTCGGGTGGCAACGGTCCACGGTGCAGTCGTCGCGCCCCGTGCGGCCGAAGAGACGCGCGCCGTCGAGGAAGCGCACGAGGCGGTCGCCACGCGCCCGGGCGCGGCGGACGGTCGCCCGCACGATGTCGCGCCGACGGCGCATCGCATCGGGCGAGTCGGGCCAGACGGACGGGGCCGAGAGGACGAGAATCGGCAGATCGGGATGCGCCGCGCGGACGGTCCGGAAGAACGGCTCGTGCGTGGCCGCGAGGTGCTCCGGGTTCGGCGCGTTGAAATCGTAGTCCATGACGAACGCCGCGAGACCGTCGATCGACGCGACCAGCTCCGCCATCGCGGGTTCGCCGCGCGCGCTGCCGGAGAAACCGAGATTGACCTGCTCCGCGTCGAGCGCGCGGCAGACCATCGTCGTGTAGGCGTTGCCCGGACGCGACGCGCAGCCGCCCTGCGTGATCGACGAGCCGTAGAAGCAGATGCGGCCGAGACGGTGCGGCGCAGGCGCCTCGACGGATGCGCCGGGCGCGAGGCCGACCTGCACGAAGGCCGCGCCGCCGTAGAGCGGGAGGTTCAGCTGCCACGACTCCTTCCCCGCGTCGCCGTCGGGGCGGGCGCAGAGCAGGCGGACGAGTTCCTTCTCGTCGCGGTCCGGCTGCGCGGTTCCGGCGTGGCGGCTTTCCGGCCAGGCGCCGCGGTACAGGTCGAAGCCGGCGCTGCCCGCGCGCGGCATGTGGTTCATGTCCGCCGAATCCGCCAGCTCCGCGCGGACGGCGACGAACGGCGAGTCGGTGCGGAAGCGCACGCACGCGCCGGCGGTGTGGTGCATGAGCCACTCCGCGCCCGCGGCCGTGACGTACGGCGCGGCGGCGGTGCCGGGCAGGCGCCAGAGCGGCGCGTCCCGGCCCGTGCGGAAAGGAAGCCCCTCCAGCGCGAACGGCGCGCGCGTCGCGTCGTGCCAGACGACCTCGCGGTCCCCGACGCGCGCCGGGGCGAAGTTCTTGTCGATCGTGGAAACATCCATGCCGCTAGAGTCTAGCAGAGAGAGAGGCGGACTGGCAAGGCCGCGCGCCCGCGCGTTTGCGTTTGCAAGGAGGCCGGGCGGTCTGGTAGACTGCGGGCCCGTGACACGCGTTTTCTCCCTCGTGACCCGCGACGGACGGCGGCTCGTGCGGCGCGGAAGCGGCGCGGAGGCCGTCTGGGAGCTCGTCCCCGAGGCGGACCTGCCGCCGGGCACGCCGCCCGCGCGCCGCTGGACAATCTACGGCGTGAAGAGCGCGCACTCCGACATCGGACTGCACCGCGCGCCCGCCGTCCAGCGCGCGAACGCCGCGCTACGGCTCGACCGCGTCCGCGCGCTCGCCGCCGCCGACGCACGCCCCGATTCCGACCCCGCCGCGTTCCGCTGGGTCGCGGAGGGCTGGTGGAGCTTCCTGCACTACTCCGCCGACCGCGGCGAGGCGGCGGCGCGCGAGCTCGCCGGGGACCTGCACCGCCGCGGCCGCTTCGACGTCGGCGGCTGCTGGTGCGGCTCCACGACGCACGCGATGGGCTACGAAGAGCTCTGCCGCTCGCTCTACGCCAGGCGCGAGATGGAGGAGGCGTGGGGCGTCCGTACGGCGACCGCGCAGATCCACGACAACCCCGGCGTCTCCTCCGCCCTCGTCGGACTCTTCGCGCAGGCCGGCATCCGCCGTCTCGCGCACTGGCCGAACCGCTACGCGATGGAGATGGACGGCCGGACGATTTTCACGGACGCGCTTTCGCCGGACCGCCCCGCGGTCTTCTGGTGGGAGGCGCCGGACGGACGCAGCCGCGTGCTCGTCTGGACGAACGACCGCGGCTACATCGGCGGCCCCGAGTTCGGCCTCGGAACCGCGTTCATCGATCCACCGTCGCACCCCTTCCCAGATCGGGCGGTCGTGCCGCCCGCCGACTGGAAGCCCGACATGGAGACATGGGAGCGCACGACCGCCGACCGCCTCGCCGCGCTCGAGGAAGCCGTTCCCTACGACGTTTGGCTCTTCCCGGACTACCACGACGACGAAGTCCCGTCGACGCGCCTCGCGGACGCCTTCGCGGCGTGGAACGAAAAGTGGGCGACGCCCGTCTTCCGCACCGTGGGCTCGCTCGACGAACCGTTCGAGCGGCTCGAAGCGCGCTGGGGCGGCCGCATCCCGGTCCTGCGCGGCGACCTGCCCTGCGCGTGGGACCGCGCCACGCCCGCCTTCGCCGACCTGCTCGCGCGCAAGTTCGGTATCCATTTCTTCAGGGCCGAGATTCTGCTGTTCCTCTTTCCTCTGTTCGTACTGAGCCTTCTGGGAGTTTGCATAGTTGCCCATTAAAAGCTCGAACGGGCTGCGGAGGTTTCCGCCTGCAGGA
>JAFPUX010000164.1 GCA_017413145.1 Kiritimatiellia bacterium
CGTGAGCGCAGGAAGCCGTGGGCGAAGAGGCCGGTAGAGGTCCGCGACTGCGCAGACGCGGAAAAGGCCGCTCGCGAAGTGGTCCTCGCCAACGGCTGCGCCCTCCTGCCGAACGACGCGTCGGACGAACTTCGCCACGCCGTTATGAGGGCGCTCTTTTTCGTCACATTCCCTGACCGGCGGCCAGACGAAATCGGCGGGCTCCTGCGCGGCTACCAGCTGCCCGGGCGCATGGTGCGCAGCGTCGGCAAGGGGCTTAGAGGCGACAACGCCGCCCAGATCGTCGAACGCGTCCGCGAAATGGGGAAGGCGCGCGCCGACGCGCGGCGGCAACTCGTCGTAGACACGCTTCTCGCCCGCGCCGCAGGTGCGCTCGCCGCGAGGAACGGCCTCGACAGGGGAGACGCGCTTCGGCGCATAGAGTCGGCTGGAGGCCGCGCAACCCTCGCCGCCGCCGCGGAGCGGCGTGGGATGATGGATGGCAACGCGCTCGCGCTCTTCACGCCGAAACCGGGGGCTGGTTCCCTCAAGCTGCCCGATCTCTCGCTCGCCTTCGCGTTCGAGCTGCGGCTCGGGCTCGACGGGTCGCGCGGCGAATCGTCCGCGCCGCTCGTCCAGGCGACGCGCGTAAGGCCTCTCGACGAGACGCCCGGCTCGATGCGCCATGCGGTCGCGGTCGTCGCGTCGGCGACAAGGATGTGGAAGCCCATGCGCGGGCGGGAGGACATGCCGCTTGAAGTCTCGCCGAAGCACTCGCCGCGAATCCTGCGAGAAGACGGGCGGTACTACCTTCTCGCCGTTCCGCGGCAGGCCGGTGCGTTCCGCTACGACCGCGACCTCGCGTACGAGACTGGCGGGAAGAGGAAGTCCGTGCCGGTCTCGGCCTATTCTTTCCGTTCATCTAAGGGTGAGAGATCGCGCGAATCGGTGGAGCTTGTCGTGGAGACGTTTGACTGGCAGAAGGTCTCACGCATGGCGCGCGACGGCCGCATGATGCTCTATGCGCTGGACTTCGGCAAGGACAGGCGATGGGCGGACGCGGCGTATCTGCCGACGAATGCCGCGCCGTGCACATTTTCCACAACCGTGCCGAAGATAGAGCATGGCGGCACATCCGCCGCGCCAAGGGCGTCGGACGAAAAAGCGTCCGTCCGGCTCACCTTCGTGGTCAACCCGACAGTCCGGCGCGACAACCGCAAATGGGGTGTCCGCTCGCTTGCCGCCTATCTCGACGCCTACCCCGACGAACGCGCGAGGCCGCGCGTCGCGTTCGACCCTGCATCGCCGGCTGATTCCGCGCTGGAGGCGGTGCGGAAGGACGCGCTTCTCGTGGCGAGGAAAGAGGACGCCGCCGCCGCGCTTGAGGCGATGAGCTATGTCGTGGTGCCAGGGCGGGGTCTGCGAGAGCCGGGCGGGCTTTACAACGGCTATATGCTCCTGGACCGTGTCTTCATCGGCGATGCGCAGAATGCGGCGCGAAGCCGCGACCCGCGCAAGGGCAAGCGGCTTGCCGACGTCGTGCAGCCGGGGAAAGTCGCGGCGCTCGAGCGGTATTTCACGGAGCTGATTGAGGCGGACGGCGTGGCGGACAAGAAGTCGGCGCGGCGCTTCAAGCTCGAAAGGCCGCTCAAGGTCACGCCGGAGCTTGCCCCCGCCGTGGCGCGGGAGTTCCGTCGCGTCGTCTATACCGGCACGATGGACGCCCGCCGCCAGCTCGTCCGCCCCGCGCACGAAGTCGCCGTCGGAATCTGGCTTGCAACGCTATAATTCTCGCGGTTTTCTGATAGACGGCGAACGCGGTTTTATGGTACTATATGTGTGCTCTCCGGAATTGAACTCCGTGGCGACGGAGGTACGAACGGGAGTCATGAAAGCCGTGGGTTGAAACTGACCTAGTCCTGCTGAGAACGGATCGAAAAGCCTGAAGGGTGGGCGGACGGTCCGGGAGGGGGTGTTGACGTCGGGAACCACAGCTGCCGATTGGGAACGTGAGGAGGAGGCTTCCTCC
>JAFPUX010000022.1 GCA_017413145.1 Kiritimatiellia bacterium
GCGGCCGCCGGCGCCCCGCCGAGGACGCGCACCTCGCCGAAACGCGGCGCCAGGTCGCCCAGGAGCAGCCGCAGCAGCGTCGTCTTGCCGCCGCCGTTCGGCCCGATCACGGCGACGACCGCGCCGCGCGGGATCTCGAACGAGACGTTGTGCAGGACTTCGTTGCCCCCGTAGGAGAAGCAGACGTCCCGCACCTCCAGCGCGGGAGCCTCCATCGCTACCCCGCCGCCGGATCGCCGATCGCCGAGACGAACAGCGCCTTGATGGTATGCATGCGGTTCTCGGCTTCGTCGAAGACGCGCGAGAAGGGCGCCTCGAAGACGTCGTCCGCCACTTCCTGCGCGCCGGTGTCCTTCGAGACCTCGGTCTGGTCGTCGTGGAACGCCGGCAGGCAGTGCAGGAACACGAGTTCGCCGCCGAGGTTGCCCGTCGCGCGGCACAGGTCCATGTTCACCTGGTAGGGACGCAGCAGGCGCAACCGCTCGGCGGTCTTCGCCTCCTCGCCCATCGAGACCCACACGTCCGTGTAGAGCGCGTTTGCGCCGCGCACCGCCGTGGCGGGGTCGCTCTCGACGGCGACCGTCGCGCCGTGGCGCGCCGCGATCTCCGCGGCCTTCGCGACGAGCGCCGGCTCGGGGAGCAGCTCCTTCGGCGTGCAGTTCACGTAGTGGACGCCCGCCTTCGCGCAGCCCATCATGAGGGAGTTCGCGACGTTGTTGCGGCCGTCGCCCATGTAGACGAGTTTCCTGCCGCGGACGTCGCCGAACGCCTGCTTGAGCGTCATCAGGTCCGCGAGGATCTGCGTCGGGTGCGATTCGTCCGTGAGGCCGTTCCAGACCGGAACGCCGCTCCATTTGGCGAGCTGTTCGACCGTGTCCTGCCTGTACCCGCGGAAGAGGATGCCGTCGTAGAGGCGGCCGAGCACGCGCGCGGAGTCCTTGACGCTCTCCTTGTGGCCGAAGTGCGTGTCGTGGCCGCCGAGGTACTGGGCGTTGCCGCCTTCGTCCTGCGCCGCGACGACGCACGAATTGCGCGTGCGGGTCGAGCTCTTCTCGAAGATGAGCGCGATGTTGCGGCGGCGCAGCAGGTCGCCGCGGACGCCCGCGTCCTTGCGGGCCTTGAGCGCGATCGCCAGGTCGACGATCTCCATCATCTCCTCGTCGGAGAAGTCGGACATCGTGCGCAGTTGGCGGCCGCGCAGGGCGGGGTTCCAGGTGATCATGTCGGGAAGGGCTAGCGGGCCACGCCGTGCTTGACGCGGTCGTGCTCCTCGTGGCGCTTGGCGTCGTTGAAGCGGTCGAGCGTGCCGACGAGGTAGCCGGTGATGCGGCGGATGCGCTCGAACTGGTGGCGGCCGAAGTGGGCCGAGAGCTCGACCTCGTCGCCGTCGACCTTGATGTCGAGCTGGCGGGGCATTTCGCCGTACTGCTTGAGCGCGTGCGCCTTGTAGGCTTCGATTTCCTCGGGGGGCAGTTCGCCGCCCGTGACGTTGACGGTGCAGTCGTCCATGGAAGGGTCTCCTTGCGGGGTTGGAAGTGGAAAGGGAACGCCAAACATGCTACCACAACCGCCCCCGCGTTGCAATCGCGCCGCGCATTGACTTTTCGGGGGCGCGGGGCTAGAATCGCCGCACCAACCAACCCCCAACACCACGGAAACACGCCATGGATTTCATCGTCGAAACGTCCGCCCGCCACATCCACCTCACCGACGCCGCCATCGAGGCCCTCTACGGCCCCGGCGCGACGCTCGGCGTCAAGAAGATGCTCTCCCAGCCCGGCCAGTTCGCCACCACCAACGAGAAGATCAAGCTCGTCGGCCCCAAGGGCGAGCTCATGGTGAGCGTCCTCGGCCCCGCCCGCAAGGCCTGCCAGGTCGAGCTCTCGTTCACCGACGCCCGCGCGCTCGGCCTCAAGGACGTCCCCGTCCGCGAGAGCGGCGACGTGGCCGGCACGCCCGGCATCCACCTCGTCGGCCCCGCCGGCGAGCTCGACATCGCCGAGGGCTGCATCATCGCCAAGCGCCACGTCCACATGACCCCCGCCGACGCGGCCGCGTTCGGCGTGGAGAACGGCCAGATCGTCTCCGTCAAGGTCGACACCGGCAAGGGCCGCGCCGTCGTCTTCGGCGACACCGTCATCCGCGTCTCCGACAAGTTCGCGCTCGCGATGCACATCGACACAGACGAGTGCAACGCCGCCGCCGCCTTCGGCGAGGTCCGCGGCACCATCGTCGCCTAGCGCCCCCCGCGGACATGGACGACGCCCCCGGCCTGCCGTTCCTCGCGCCGTCCGGCTTCCCGGACTTCGCCGCCTTCACGCCCGACGCCGCGCGCGCCGCGCTGCCGCGCCTCCTCGCCGACGCCGAGGCGCGCGTCGCC
>JAFPUX010000165.1 GCA_017413145.1 Kiritimatiellia bacterium
CGCCCCCGGCCGGCCGCGCAGGGCGGCGTCCAGCGCCGCCGCCGCCGCAAAGCCCACCTCCTCGCCGCCCATCGCGACGCTGGAGAGCGGCGGGAGCGTGGTTTCGCACGTCAGCGGATCGTCGTCGACGCCCAGGACGGCGACGTCTTCCGGGACGCCGAGACCCGCGAGCCGGCAGGCGCCGAGAACCTTCCGCGCCTCCACGTCGTAGGCGGCCAGGACCGCGAGCGGCCGCGGCTGCGCCGCAAGCCACTCCGCGAGATGGCGGTGGGGCAGCGAGAGGTCGCGCCGGGACGGCGGGCGGTAGACGGTGCAGGCGAGTCCATGGGCGGCCAGTTCGCGGCGGAAGGCCTCCCGGCGCGCGGTCGCCCAGGACGGGGAACGGGGAGGCTCCACGAAGGCGTAGTGCTCGAACCCCCGTTCGAGAAAGTGTTCGACGGCGAGCCGCGCGACGGATCCGGCGTCGAGGCACAGCTCCACCGCCTTGCGCCCGCGGAGCGCCTTCCGATATCGCCGGCGGGCGTTCCTTAGCCCGTTGACGATGGCCCCGTCGAAGGGCGTCTCCGTCGAAAACGTCTCGACCAGGTCGCTTTCGATCGCCACCGGGGACCAGTCCCGGGCGTCGCGCACGAATCGCAGGATTCCGTTCAGCACGTTCCGCATGACGTAGGAGACCGCGTTGATGTCGAGAACCACCTGGAAGGGCCGGAACGAGTTCGTTTCCATGGCGCGCGATTCTAGCGCCGAAGATGCCGCATGGCAAGACAAATTGCAGAATGATACTTGTTGAACAATACATTTTTGTACCTTGCGCGGCGCCGGGGCGGTGCAATATACTTGGACCCGTTCCCGCTTCAACCGCTTCAACCCTCCTTCCTTCCCCGGAGATCCCATGAAGAAACTGACCCTCCTCGCGCTTCTCGCGCTCGCTCTGCCCGCGGGCGCCGCGTGGACCGTCACGACCGACGGCAACACGCCCGAGGTTTCCGACGGCCACTGGACGATCAAGCTGAACAACAAGAAATCGGCCGTGTTCGTCTCCACCGACGGCGCGACGACCCTTCTCGACATGACGACGCTCAACGCGGACCTTGAGGCGGAGGGCAAGACCTACCGCTGCACGGAAATCGCGGGCAGCGGCTTCCGCGGGCAGAACGTCGCCGCGCTCAAGACCGGCCTCGCCGAGCTCCGTCTTCCGGACGAGGTGACGTCGATCGGCCAGGACAGCTTCCACGGATGCTCGGCACTGACGAACGTCATGCTCGGGACGGGGTTCACCAAGTTCGCCTCGACCCACGGCTTCAGCCAGTGCGGCGCGCTCGCAACCGTCTACACGCGCGGCGAGACGCCGGTGCCGGGAACGGTCCATCTGCCGGACGTGGTGACGTCCATCCCGAACTACACCTTCGAGACGTGCAGCTCGATCCTCCACCTCGTCGCCCGCGGCGTGAAGACCGTCGGACAGGCGGGCGTCTACGAGTGCTCCCTTCTCGAGTCGGTCGAGCTCTCGCCGGAGCTCTACTCCGTGTCGAGCGGCAGCCAGGCCGGCGCGTTCTACAAGGACTGGGTCCTCTCGTCGTTCTTCCCGTCGAACATGGCGCTCACGGCCGCAGTCGGCCAGAGCTGTTTCCGCGAGCTGCCTCTCGACCACGACCTCGACTTCTCCGCCTCGACCTTCACGGAGATCCAGTCCGGCGGCTTCTACGGCATCAAGATGAAGGACGGTTGCCGGATCACGTTGCCCGCGACGCTCAAGACGCTCGGCTCCCAGGCTTTCGACCAGCAGCAGAACTCCCGCACTTCCATCGTCCTCCTCCGCTTCCTCGGCGAGGCGCCGACGTCGGTCGGGAGCCGCGCGCTCGAACCGCGCTACGCCTCCACCCACAACGTCCTCTACGTCGACGCGAAGAAATGCCCGAGCTGGAACGGGACGGGCTTCACGTCCATCGAGGACGACCCGTCGCTGCTGGACGAAGCGTCCTACCCCGGGCCGCAGACGCTCGGCAAGTCCACGCTCGGCGTGACGCAGAGCGGCCGTTGGAACTGGCTCGTGCAGGAGAATCTCCCGAAGGGGCCGACGTATTGGGAGGTGGTCGGGACGGACGGAGCCGGCGTCGTGACCATCGCCTCGACGAACGGCTACTGGACGCTCTCGCTCACGCCGAACGGCGCCGGCGGCTACCTCGCGCGCTGCCTCTCGTGCACCGCCCCCGTGGCGGAGTCGCTCGACCTCGGGCAGATCGAGGACGACACGGACCTTCCGCTCGCCGGCCTCGCGGAGGGAGCGTTCGCGGACTGCCAGAAACTCTCGGGCGTGAAGCTCCCCGCCGGCGCGGACGCCGTCGGCGCTCATGCGTTCAGCAACTGCACGGCGCTCGCGACGTGCGTCCTGGCCGGCACGTTCTCGTGGAACGACGTCGGCGCGGGCGCGTTCGAGGGATGCGCCGCGCTCTCCAAACTCGGATTGTCCTCGCAGTCCGTGACGGCGGGCGCGCTCGTCCTGCCCGCCGCGGCGACGGCGCTCCCGGAGGCGGTCTTCGCCGGATGCGCGTCGCTGGCGTCCTTCGCCGCGCCCGGCCTCGCGTCCGTCCCGGCGCGCGCGTTCGACGGCTGCTCGTCCCTCGCGTCCGCGACCTTCGCGTCCGACATCGCCGCGCTCTCCTCCTACGGCGCGGCGGCCTTCCGCGGCACGGCGATCTCGCAGACGATCGACTTCTCCGGAACCACGATCGCCGCCATTCCCGACTCGCTCTTCGAGAACTGCACGCATGTCGCGCTCGTGAAGCTTCCCGCGACCGTGACGTCCGTCGGAGCCGCCGCGTTCAAGAACCTCGCGCCCGGCGCGAACGTCTCCTTCGCGGGGACGCCCCCGACCTTCGGCGCGCTCGCGCTCCAGCCGCCGGCCGACGCCGCCGGTTCGCGCTACGTCGTCCGCGTCGAGTACGAACACCTGAACGCGTGGCGCGCCGACGGCTTCGCCGCCACGACGCCCGCGATGAAGGAGGACCCGGACTACGTCGGCCCGTCGATGTTCGGCCGCACGACGATCGGCACCGACGGCGTGGCGGAGAACTGGCTCTTCAGCCTCGACCCCGACCTGGTCTGGTGGATCAGCGGGAAGAGTTCCTACAAGCGGCTCGACAACAACCAGACCTACGAGACGACCGTCGCGACGGACGGCGAGAACGAGGTCCACGTGTTCGAGGCGGGCGGCACGGTCTACCTCGCGCCCAAGGCGATCGCGCAGGACGGCATCCTCGACATGACGACGCTCAACCAGGACACGGAGCTGATGCCGACGGCGTTGGCGTACCACGCCTTCTACCGGACGTCCGAGGTCGTGGAGGTCATGCTGCCGGACAGCGTGGTGTCGTTCGGGGACGGCGTCTTCCAGGAATGCTCGACGATCCGGGCCGTCGAAGCCGGCGAGGACTTCGCGTCGTTCGGCTCCTCCAACCCGTTCCGCGACGCGAACGGCTTCGAGACGTTCTGGAAGCGCGGGACGGGCCGCGTCGACGGCCTCGTCGCGATTCCGGCGGAGGTGACGGCGCTCCCGGAGAGCGCGTTCTTCAACTGCGACGGCATAAAGGAGGTCCTCGCGCCCGGCGTCGTCTCGCTCGGCCACAGCTGCTTCTACAACGACGGGGCGGTCACGAACGCCGCCTTCTCGCCGGACCTCCACACGATCGCCAACGGCGGCAACGGCGTCTTCTACCAGTGCGGCAAGCTCCGGACGATCTCCCCGTCCGCGATGAAGCTCCGGACGCTCGGCAGCGACGCCTTCCGCGAGCTGCGCCTGACGCACGGGCTCGACTTCTCCCAGTCGACGTTCACGTGGATCGGGACCCGCGCCTTCTTCGGCGTCCGCTGCGAGGCCGAGGACGGAAGGCCGTACCCGATCGTCCTTCCGAAGACCGTGACGAAGATCAACGAGGGCGGGTTCCACTACTACAACCCGGACGGGAACAAGCCGCGGCTCCTCGTCTTCCTGGGCGACAAGCCGCCGACGATCGGGGACAAGGGCCTGAACCCGGGCACGAACGCCGCCGGAAAGCGCTACTTCATCGTCGCCGACGTCTCGCGGAACCCGGCGTGGAAGGCGGAGGACTTCACGCCCCTCTCGGAGGAGGACAAGGCGTTCTCCGACTACCCGCCGCGCTACTTCCTCGGGCGCAGGGACTATCCCGGCGTCGAGGTCCTCGGCTGGCTTTCCACCGGCACGGAAGGCAAGAACTACAAGAACTGGCTGATCCAGCTCAAGCACGCCGAAACGATCATGATCCTGCGCTAGGCGGCCCCTCGGAGCGGGGCGCCCCCCGCGGAACCGGAGACTTGTCCCGCGGGTGATATTTTTGTAGAATGGCGGCGTTCGACACCTTCAAGCCCGCTCCGCGCGGGCGCGGCGAAGCCGTCGCCGGTTGCGGAGGGGACTTCCGGACGTCCCGCCATGAAACGCATCCTTCTTCCCCTCCTTCTCCCCGCCCTCGCCGCGGCGGAGAACCACGTGTCGTACACGGGAACGTTCACCGAGACGGACCATCCGACCATCGCCGGCGCGCACGTGGTGACGCTGCAGACCGACGGCACGCTGTCCGTCGAGGAGGACGTACGCCTGCTCCGCATCCTCCTCGTTGGTGGCGGCGGCGCCGGCGGGTTCGGCGGCGGCGGCGGCGGACAGGTCATCGACTGGACGCCGGACGAACCCGCATTTCTCAAGAGCGACGACCGCTACACGGCCGTTGTCGGCTATGGCGGCTTCCGCAGCTACAACACCGGCTCCTGGATGAACCGCGGCCACAACGGCTACGCCTCCTCGTTCTCCGGCACCGCCCTCTCGTTCTCCGCCCACGGCGGCGGCGGCGGCCTGGCGTTCAACAACGCCGACGGACGCTGGGACGTCGAGGAGCCGTCGGACTACGGGAACGGCGGCGGCGGCGGCGGCGGAAACGACGCCTCCTACCCCTTCGCCGGTTCGCCGCCCGGCGCGGACGGATGTTTCCGCGGCGGCACGGCGACGAACTACGGCAAGCAGAGCACGGGCTGCGGCGGCGCGGGCGGCGGCGGCGGCGCCGGCGGCGACGGCCAGGACTCCCAGGTCCTCCACACCGCGGACCAGAACGACGCCTGGCAGGACGAGAACGGCAACTACGAGCACGCCGGAAACGGCGGCCCCGGCGTCGTCTCCGACATCACGGGCGAATCGGTGAGCTACGGCGGCGGCGGCGGCGGTGGCATCCGGCGCTCCGCCTTCAAGCACGGCGGCGCGGGCGGCACGGGCGGCGGCGGCCGCGGCGCCGGCCTGTTCGGCGACGCCTTCACGGCGTCGACCGCGGGGACGGACGGACTCGGCGGCGGCGGCGGCGGCGGCGGGGAGAAGGCCTACAACTCCACCTACAGCAGCTCCCCGGGCGGCCGCGGCGTCGTGATCCTCCTCGTCGCGCCGCTGGCGGCGGGCGAAGGGCCGGCGGACCATGACAGCGCGTGGGCCAATGGCGGCACCGTTTCGACGTGGCGCGATTCCGTGTCTAAGAAGAATTGGTTCGTCCACGAATTCCGCGGCAGCGGCACGCTCGTGGTGAAGCGCGGTTTCGACGCCGAGCTGCTTCTCGTGGGCGGCGGCGGCTCCGGCGGGAGCGGAAGCGCGGCCGGCGGCGGCGCGGGCGGGCTCGTCCACACCAACGGATTCCATTTCGCGGGCGGCACCTACACGGTGACGGTCGGCGCCGGCGGCGCGCCCAGCCGGCAGAACGGCGGGAACACGACCCTCGTTTCGCGCGACGGCCGCATCTCGCTGGTCGCCCTCGGCGGCGGGGGCGGCGGCGGGTATTTCGGAAAGTCCTCCACGAAATATCCCGGTCTGGCGGGCGGCAGCTCCGGCGGCAGCGCCTGGGGAGCGGCCGCGGTCGATCCGACGCCCGGCCCGGACGGGGCGTTGCAGGGGCACGCAGGCGGTTCGGGGGTTTCCGCCAATCCCAACTCCGACTATCCCGGCGGCCCCGGCGGCGGCGGCGCGGGCGGTCCCGGGCAGGACAGCGCGAAGAACGCCGTCGGCGATGGCGGCCCGGGGCTTTCCTTCGGCATCACGGGCGAGACGCGCTGGTACGCCGGCGGCGGCGGTGGCGGATACTCGACCAGCACGGGCGTGAACGGGACGAAGGGTCGCGGCGGTTCCGGCGTCGGCGGCGACGGCGAGTGCCGGGCCACCGCCGACAGCTTCCGCCGCTGGACCGGCCATCCCGGACTCGACGGCACCGGCTCGGGCGGCGGCGGCGGCGGACAGGGCCAGAGCACCGGCGGCCGCGGCGGCTGCGGCGTCCTGATCCTGCGCTACCTGGCCTCCCCGCCGGCCCTGCTCCTCCTGATGAAATAGCAATCTCCGGATCCGACATGAGAAAGACGCTCCTCGTCCTCTCCTTCTGCGCGTTTGCGGCGCTGCCCGCCTACGCCACGCTGCCGGGCCCGACGGGCGCTTCGTTCGCCAAGGGCGCGAAGTTCACGGTGTCCGGATACACGGGCGCGTCGGCGTTGTCCGGCTTCCCGGTTCTTGTGCGCATCGCCGAGAATTCGCCGGTCGGCTTCTCCTACAACGACCTTCAGTCGAAGACCACGGGCGACGACATCGCGTTCGTCGACATGGCCGGCAACGGCCTCCCGTTCGAGATCGACACCTGGAACACGAACGGCACGTCGCTGATCTGGGTCCGCCTGCCGTCCATGACGAACGGAACGCAGTTCGTCATGTGCTGGGGCGGCGCGACGAGCGGCAAGATCGTCTGCAACGAGAGCCCGTTCTCCGGCTACGTCGGCGTCTGGCACATGTCCGAGGCGAGCGGAACGGTCGCCGACTCGTCGGGACACTCGCTCGACGCCGTGCCGACGGGTGGGGGAGCTGCGACTCTTTCCGTCGCCGTTTCGGGTCCTGTCGGGAACGGCCGCCAGTGCTCGAACAGCACGTCGACCCGTTCCTACCTGAAGGTGCCTTCCTACGATTCGCAGAACGTCGGAAACACGTTCGCCGTTTCCGGCTGGTTCAACGTGAGCAGCTCCCAATCCGCCCAGGACGCCCGGCTTGTTTCCCGGAAGGAAAACTGGGAAAACAACAACGGCTGGGAACTGATCTGGAAGAAAGACACCACCATTGCCGCCCGGGGCGCCTCCAAGGACAACATCGCTTCCGACAAACGAAGCTTCGGCGGCGGATGGAAACACCTGTTCGTCGTCTACAACGGACGGACGGCGACCCTCTATGAGAACGGCGTCCAAATGGTGTCGGCGACGGGCGGCGCCGCCGCGACGGACAACAACGTGGCTCTCGGCATCGGCGACTATCCGGAGAACGCGAACGAGTCTCCCCTCGTCGGCAGCGTCGACGAGTGCCGCCTCCTCGATGCGGTCCCGTCGGCGGATTGGGCGAAAGCCGAATACGATTCGATGAGCAAAGCCGCGTTCCTGGCCGCCGGGACGGCGGAAGGATACGAGGCGAGCGACGACCCGCTGGCGGCGATCCAGGTGTCGGATGTCGGCTACACGAACGCGACGGTGACGGCGACCGTCGTTTCCCGCGGCACGGGCGCGACGTCGGCGGACGTGACGGTCGAGATCGCCGCCTCGAGCGACTTCGCTTCGCCGGTTTGGACGACGACATACACCGTCAATGCGGACAACGACGTTCACGCCTTCACCCCGGCCCGGCTCGCGTTCGGGACGACCTTCTATGCGCGCGCCGTCGTCTCGAACGATCTGGACGCGGTCGTGACGACGCCGACGGCCACGTTCGCGACACCCGTTCCCGGTCCCGTCTTCTCCGCAAGCGTAGACATGGAACACTTCTCTCCGGACATTTCGCTTTCGTTCACCAGCGCGGGATTGGGTTCAACGGTCACCCGCCTCACGGTCCAGGTGTCCGCCTCGGCCGATTTTTCGCCCGTCGCCCTGTCCAAGACCTACACGGTGGACCTCGCCGCGATGCCGACGAACGTCAACGACATCGTGCTGGCCGGCCTGCCCCGCTCTTCGCCCCTTTACTTCCGCTTCGTCGCCAGGAACTCGGCCGGATACGAGGCGACCGTCGAACAGTCGGCTTCCTCCGCCCTCGCCGAAGGAGACAACGTCTGGTCCGGTCTCTCCGAGGACATCGACGACCCCGACGCCTACGTCTTCGCGGGCGGCCTCCCGGCGTCCGACAAGACGCTCTACTTCACCACCCCCGCCGGCCTCAGCCCGGTCGTCAACCGGGACCTCGCCATGCCGTCGCTATGGTTCTGGACCGGCAAGAAAGACAAGGACGGCAATAGGGTGGCCGACACGTCCTACCGAAACGGTTGCCACAGCTGCGGATACGACCTGTCCGGCTCCGGCGTCCTGACCTTCACCGCCGAAAGGCCGATCCTGCAGGCCTCCAAGGGCACCAACGTCATCGAAAACCCGATCCTGTTCGACCGTTCCAACAGCCAGACGGTCTATGTCACCGGCATCGGCGGCCGGCTCGACCTCACGGGCGAGCTGATGCTGCCAAGCGGCGTCTCAAACACCACGATGAGAGTTAACGGGGAGGGCGGCGAGGTCCACTTCGGCGGGCCTTCGACCGACTTCATGGGACGGCTCGCCCTCGAGTCGTCCTTCACGCTGTCGCTCGACAGCCCGAACGCCATGACGAACGTGAACCGAATCTACTTCGAGGGAGGCTGGGGGTCATACACCTACCTGAAGAACAACACCGGCGCCCCCATGACGTTCCCGCGGTGCGAGAGGGTGGAGAACACCACCGGCTGGTCGAACACCCGCGCATGCTACGACGGCGCTCCGCTCCTTTTTCCGGCTGCGACGTTCCGTCATTACGACCGCGGAGGAAACGGCACCAAGGAGGCCGACGTGTTCGCGAAGAACCTCGTTGTCCTGAACACCGGCACTTGGTTCAACAAATACGGAAACGGAACGTTTGCGGTTGCGGAGGAGACAACGTGGGAGTCCATTGACGTCAAGCACGGCATCGCCCTCTACGGCGGCTGCTTCTGGGCGCAGACCGACGCCGGACTGCCCCCGAGCGGCGAGTTCTACGTTCCCAACGACCACGCCTGGCAGAGCACGATCGGCCTGAGCCGCGACTTCTACCCGACGCTCGACGGCTCCTCGACGCCCCGCGTGTTCCAGTCGAGCAAGTGGGCCACCTGGGGCTTCACGGGCTTCGGAGGCGATCGCATCGTCTGCTGGAACGCGGATCCGACGCTCAACCTCACCAACACCACGGGCGGCGCCGTGTCCATCCCGCTCGGGGACGCCGCGCACACGAACGCCGCCGGCAAGGCCTTCAGCGACTACTATGCCTATCCCATCTATTTCGTGTTCGGCAACCGCTCGGAGTTCGCCGACGGAACCGTCCTCTTCCTGAACCCGATCCGTTACGAGCTCGGCGGGCAGGAATGGGACACGAAGACCATCTTCGAGAGCACGAACCACGTCGTCGCCGCGCGCCTCCGCGGTTCGCTCCGGCTCGGCTCCCGCAACAAGACGTGGACCTTCACCGGCCGCAAGTTCGGCGGCTACCTCGCGCTCGAGGCCGACAACACGGACTTCACCGGCAATATCAGCGTGACCGAGAAGGGCAACCTCCTCGTGAACTCGAACCTCGTGGCGCGGTCCGTCGCGGTGCAGGCGGGCTCCGGCCTCGGCGGCACCGGCACCCTCTCGACCGAGGACGGCACGACGGTGAAGAGCGGCGGCGCGCTTTTCGGCGGCGAATGGAACAAAGGCGGCGTCCTGACGCTCGGCGGAAAGGTCACGCTCGAGGCCGGCTCCGCGATCCGCGCCGAAGTCGGCGCGTCGAACGACCGCATCGGACTGGCCAAGCTCGCCGCCGGCTCCACGCTCAAGCTCACGGCGCCCGTCTACGTGGACGTCGACACCGACCCCAGGGTCTCGCCCGTCCGCGGCATGGCCCGGAAGATCCTCGACTGGAGCAAAGCGTCCTTCGACGCCGGCGCCGCGCCGGCGCGCGCGGACTTCGTGCCGCGTCCCGAGAGCAACTCCGACATCGAGACCATCTACGTCTTCACGCGCGACGACGGCCTCTACATCAACTACATCTCCGTCCGCTATCCCCCGTCGACGCTCATGATCCTCCGCTAGCGCGGTTTTACCTGGAGTGTAGCCGTTTCAAAGGCAGGGACGCGCCCACGGCGCGTCCGGAAGGCGGACGCGGCCGTCCGGCCGCTCAGCGTGGGCTCCGTCTTCCAAAACCCGCGTCGGACGGGCGCATCTCCGCATCCGGTTTCCCGGTTTTGAACGCAATCGCTTCGCGACGCAATTCGGGGCGAAGCAATCGCATTGTTCTCCGCTCTGCGGAACGACAGAGGCCGAAGGCGGAGATGCGCCCTCGTCGGACGCGTCGTTTGACACGCGCGCGTGAAGCGAGTATAATTCCCCGTGAACTTCTCCCCCCCTCCCCTCCTTTCCCCTTTCCCCTTTCAACCTTTCAACCCCTTCAACCGTTTCAACCGCTAACCGCTTCAACTTTAAACTTTACCCTTTCAACTTTAAACTAAAAACCACAAACCACCCAACCACCGAACCATGAAAAAGTTTCTCCTCCCCCTCCTCGCGCTCGCCGCTCTCGCCCTGCCCGCAAGGGCTGCGATCGACCTCGACGCGGTCACGCCCGACGGGTTCGCCCGCGCCGTGGCGTTCACGGTCGACGAATACGCCGGCAGCTCGACGCTCACGGACTTCCCCGTGCTCGTCCGGATCTCGGAGTCCGCCATCTCCGGGTTCGACTACGACGATCTCTACAGCCCGGCGACGGGCGACGACCTGTGCTTCGTCGCGGACGACGGCACGGCGCTCGCCTACGACATCGACACGTGGGACCCGACCGGCACGTCGCTCGTCTGGGTCAAGCTCCCCGAGATGACAAATGGCACGCAGTTCGCGATGTTCTACCGCTCGTCGAAGAGCGGTAAGACCATTTGCTCCGACAATCCGTTCGCGGGCTACGTCGGCGTCTGGCACATGGGCGAAACGGGCGACGGCGAGGTGACCGTCGCCGATGCGGGTCCTAATTCGCTGACGGCAGTTGCGGGGAGTCCGTCACTCGCTAAGACAGATGGTCAGATTGGTGGTGCGCGTCAGATTTGCCAAAAACGCGATAGGCAGGATTGGGCGACCAAGGTGACGGCAACCGATAAAGCCATCTCCGCCCTTAATACTCTTGGGCAGTCGTTCTCGGTCTCGTTTTGGGCCCGACCGATAGGCTCAGTCGACAATAATGGAATTGGGTGGGATGGACTCATCGGCCGTAAGTCCGCCGGTAGCACGGCAGCATGGGAAATCCAAGTAACCGATAATCCCAAGAAAGTGCGCTTCTGGACGTCGCAGACGAGCGACAGCAACTTCAGCGTCACGGGCGAAATCTTCCCCTTTGTCAAGGACAACTGGGGCAAGATCGACGTCGTCTACACCTACACGAACACGACGGCGACCACGCCGCAACAGATCACGGCCTATTGGAACGGCGAGAAAAAACACGGTCCTAGCGCGCCATCGGGAAATAAAAAGGTTGAGCAGGGATCCTTCACCCTCGCTTTCGGCGGATATACTAGTGCTTCTGAACGGCCTTTTTACGGCGACATGGACGAGGTTCGCGTTGGCACCTTGATTCCCTCGGCGGACTGGATCAAGGCCGACTACGACCAGGAGAACAGCGCCTCGTTCCTCTCGGCCGGCACGGTCGTGGAGTTTGTGGAGCTGCCCAAGCCCGTTGCTGCGTTTTCGCTTGTCGACTCCGGCGCGGCGTTTGCGCAGTTCGGCGGCGCCATTTCGGCACTCGGCGGCGAGGCGACGGCGGCGGATGTCTACTACAAGATTTGGCCGGTCGGCGGCTCCGAGCCAGAGACTTGGACGCTTTTAGAGTCCAGCCTCGCCGCGGGCGACACGTTCGAGGGCATCGTCACGAACCTCACGCCGCAGGTCGTCTACACGAACCTTCTCAAGGCGGTGAACAATCTCGCGACGCCTTACGACTCGGACATCGCGACGATTCCCTTCACGACGAGCGGCTCGGGCGACGCGGGCACGGGCGGCGACGCGAAGCGCGTCGGCGACAGCATCGTGCACACGTTCACGGTCGATTCCGAGCTGGGCGACACATGGGAGTTCACGCCCCCCGCCTACGCGACGAGCGTCGAGGCGCTCGTCGTGGCGGGCGGCGGCCCCGGCGGCTACTACGGCGGCGCGGGCGGCGGCGCGGGCGGCCTCGTCTACAACGCGGCGCTTCCCGTCACGGGCGGCGCGACCTACACCGTGAAGGTCGGCGCGGGCGGCGTCGCCTCCTCGGAAGCGACGGCCTACGGCACGAACGGCGGCGACTCGCTCATCACGTCCGATTCCGGCGCGACGACCAACGCGATCGCCATCGGCGGCGGCGCGGGCGGCAACGGCAACCTGAGCAACCAGACCATGGCGCGCGCCGGCGCGTCCGGCGGTAGCGGTGGCGGTTCCACGGACGCCTCCTACGCGGCCGGCACCGGCACGAGCGGCCAGGGCAACGCCGGCGGCCTCGGTCTCACTGCGTCTGATAAGAATCGTTTGATCGGTGCGGGTGGTGGCGGCGCGGGCGGCGCAGGAGGTTCTGTCTCGCCTGCCGGAACAGTCTCGGGCGGCTCGGGCGGTGACGGCATCGAATACGACATTTCTGGCGTGCCCCTTTACTATGCGGGTGGCGGCGGTGGTGGCGGTCGCGACAATAAGGATGGCAACTCTTATGGCAATCCGGGTTCCGGCGGGCGCGGCGGCGGCGGCAAGGGTGGTATGTTTACGGTCACAGGCGCGGAAACCGAGATTCCTACGGCAGGCGAGGCCAACACGGGCGGCGGCGGCGGCGGCGGTTCGACGGTCGCGGGCCAATATGCCGGCAAGAACGGCGGCAGCGGCATTGTGATTATCCGCTATCCGATCCAGGGCGACGGAACGACCGAACTCGAGCCCGCGGTCGCGCTCACGGGTGCGACCTACGACGCCGAGACGTCGAAGGTCTCCTTCACCTACCGCGTGGCGTGGGCCGGCTACGGCTACCAGCTGGCCGACGTCGGCGTCGTGTGGGGCTACGCGCCGAACGCGCTTACGACCACGAACATCGTCGCGACGGACAAGATCGGCTCCGGCTCGGGCGAGATCACGCTCCCGCAGGTGAGCCGCACGGTCTACCTGCGCGCGGTCGCGGTGAACGCGGCGGGCCTTTCGGGCGTCTCGGTCGAGCAGGAAGTCTTCACGCTCTTCAACCCCGCCGCGCCGGTCGGAACGATCACGCTCTCGTCGGCGGCCGTCACGAACGCGACGTTCGCGGTCGCGGTGACGGATCTCGGCCAGGGCGCCTCCGGCGCGTCCGTGACGGTGCAGGTGTGCGCGTCCGCGGACTTCACGGGGACGGTGCTCTCGTTCCCGCCGCCAACGACCTTTCGGCCGCCGGCACGGTCTCGGTCGCCGCGACCGGCCTCTCCGCGAGCTCCACCTACTACGCCCGCGCCTACGTGGTGAACGACGACAATGTCGAACTCACGACGGACGCCGTGGAGTTCTCGACCTACGCGCCCGGCGCCCCGGTCGGCGTGGCCATGGAGGGCGACGTCGGCTTCACGACGCTCGGGGCGCGCTACCGCGTGACGGACTTCGGTGCCTACGCCTCGTCGGCGACGGTGCGCCTCGAAGTCTCGACGCAGGAGGACTTCTCCACGCTCGCGTCCGTCTCGGCGGAGGAGGCCGTCACGCTCCACTGGGAAACGCCCCTCTCGGTTTCCGGCCTCTCGCCCGACACCTACTACTACCGGCGCGTGCGGATCGTCAACGACTGGAACGTGACCACCTACGTCGCGGTGCCCTACACCTCGACGCGCGCGGTGCCGTTCGCGGCCGCGGGCCCCTCGTGGGCGGCCGGCGACGGGATGGTCGATATTTCTCTCGCCGTTTCCGCGGTCTACGACGGCGTCACGTGCACGGCGGTCCTCACCTACGGCGGCGAGGAGGTCGGCACGCAGACCTTCGATGCCGCGGACACGGTCACGTGGAGCGACGTCCCCGCGCTGGCCGACGGCACGGTCGCGACGATCGTCGTCACCGCCACGGTGGACGGCACGGACTTTTCGCGCACGTTCTCGGCGCCCGTCACGGCCGGCGCGGGCGCGACGGCTATCACGTCGGTGACGCCCTACTGCACCTACGGCGACAACGCGCTCTGGATGCGCCCGGGCGACGTGGCGATGCTGCCCGACCTTTACGGCGGCGCATCCTACCAGGTCCTCAACGAGCGCTTCGCCTCGGTCAGCGGCGCCGCGCTCACCGCGCTTGAGCCCGGCATCGTCGGCATCCGCTGCGTGGACGCGAGCTTCAGCACCAACGTGATGGGCGTCGTGATCCTTCCGGACGCCGTCGGCAGCGGGTCGGTCTACGTCTTCAAGGAGTCCAAGCGCAACAATACCTACGACTGGGCGCGGTCCGAGTGCTGGGACAAGGTCGAGAACGGCGCGCGCGCCGCGAGCAACAGCTCCTACCCGCAGAACGCGGACGACATCGCGATTCTGCCGTTCAACAACGTTGGCGGCGACATCTACGTTCGCCACCGCACGGACATCTCGATCGGCGGCCTCTACAGCGGCATGATCCGGCCGGACGCCAGTGCGAACCTCGTCCTCGAGCGCTACAAGGACGACACGACGAAGACCGTGACGTTCGAGCGCACGGACGGCGAGCCCGTGCAGATCGTCGTCTGCCCGAACAACGACACCAGCAGCTACTACAGCCGCATCCGCCTCGGCGGCTTCACGATCGATGTCGTCTGGGCGAGCGACGCGGTGATCGACTGCTGCTCGTCCGAGACCGACTACGCCAACGGCCCGCGCGGCTTCTTCGACGTGAAGGAAATGTCGAGCCCCAACATCAGCACGAACACGCTGCAGGGCGTCACGCTCACCTTCAAGGGCTATCCCGGCTACAACAATAGCCTTTCGTCGCTCTACGGCTTCTGGAAGGGCACGGGCACGATCGTGAAGGAGGGCATGGGAGGCATTGCCTTCCAGAACGACATCGGCGGTCTCTCGGGCAACATCGTCCTCAAGGGCCAGAAGACCCCCGGCGGGCTCTCCACCCCCACCACGCAGTTCTCGATCCGCGGCGGCGGCGCGACGAACCTCGCCGCGACAGTTTACGGCGTCGTCGCGCTTGGCGGCAACGGCCAGCCCACGTCGAACAACGGCGCCGGCCTCTTCGGCACGAGCTCGCAGGTGGGCGCCGCGCCGCCGACGACGGTGGCCGCCAACACCTACAACGGCGTGTCGGGCTCCCGCGGCCCGGACGCGCCCGCCAAGGGCCTCTCGCTCGTCGGCGGCAGCTGGTACGCCGGCCGCGTCGACAACAAGACGTGGGGCGTGAACGCCGAGGACGACAAGCAGCTCGACTTCCTCGGCGTCGGCGCCGGCATGTCCTACATCTATTTCCAGCCCCGCAACAACAACACGGACGGCTACCCGATCAACGTCGTGACGGCAAAAGAGCTGCGGCAGACCGAGCGCGGAACGCTCGCGATGTCCGAGCCCTCGCGCTACAAGGCCTCGACGGAGACCCCGGGCTCCAAATTCTACGCGGAGGACTGGGAGGACCACGCCACGGGCGCCGCCGGCGCCTGCGAGTCCGAGACCGTCCACAAGGTGATCCCGTGGATCGTCGCATCCGTGAACGACGGCAACTGGGGCAACTGCGCGTTCGCCACGTTCGACGCGAACGGCCGCCTCGTCCAGGAGGCGCGCGAGAACGTGCAGATCACCGAGGCCTCGAGCGAGGACGCGAACCTCTACGTGACCAGCCGTAACCTGAACTACGGAACGGCCGGCGGCGATTACACGATCAACTCGCTCTACATCAGCAACGGAAGCAACAACAAGTATCTCGGCGAAGGCCGCACGCTCCGCATCAAGTCCGGCGGCCTCATCCTCCAGGGCGCGTCCGCGATCGGCCTCCCGGGCCGCGAGGACAACGGCTCGCTCGTCCTCGGCGACGCGACGCACCCGGCCTACGTCTGGGCGAAGGCCTACGGGAACAACACGAACTATCTCGGCGCGGCGGTGACGGCGCCCGGCGGCTTCGTCTCGGCCTACCTCGGCAACCTCGCGCTCGTGGGCGACCAGACCGGCATCGCGGACGAGATCGCGGTGAACGCCGGCACGCTCTCGATCGGCACCGGCGCGGCGGACTGCACGCTCGCGGAGGGCCTCCCGATCCGGGTCTGCGCGGGCGCGACGCTCGTGCTGCCGACCGCGGCGAAGGCCGTGGCGAAGAACCCGATCAAGCTCGACTCGCACGGCAGGAACTTCGCGAAGGTCGTGCTGCCGGTGAACCAGACCTGCGCCTCGCTCGCGGTCCGCGACGTCTCCGGGGGCTCCGAATGGACCCCGCTCCCGGACGGCACCTACGGCTCCTCGGCCTCCGCCGCCGAGTTCATCGACGACGACCGCTTCGCCGGCCCCGGCATCCTCACGGTCGGCGCGGCGGAGACCGCCCGCAGCACGATGCTGCTGGTGTGGTAGGGACTTGGCGATGGCGACGACGGGGACAGCGGGGACCTTGGCGACGGCGGGGACCTTGAGGACCTTGGAGACCTTGGGGACTCCTCCGGGGACCTTGGGGACTCCGGGTGCGGGGCCGCGCCCTGCCGCCGCCCTGCCGCGCCCTGCCGCCGCCCTGCCGCGCACCACCGCCGCCGGTCCCCAAGGTCGCCCGAGTCCCCAAGGTCCTCACGGTCGCCAAGGTCCCCTAAGTCGCCAAGGTCCCCTGTCCGGCGCCCCGGCCCGCCCCGGCGCTCCGGCGCCCGAAATCGTGCTGCCCCACGGCGGCTATCACAAGCTCCTGACCTACCAGAAGAGCGACATCATCTACCAGGGGACCGTGATCTTCACGCAGCGGTTCCTGTCGCGCGGCGACCGGACGGTCGACCAGATGGTCCAAGCCGCCCGCTCCGGCAAGCAGAACATCGTGGAGGGGAGCGAGGCCTCCGGCACGAGCAAGGAAACCGAGCTCAAGCTCACCAACGTCGCGAAGGCCAGCCTCGAGGAGCTGCTCGAGGACTACCTCGACTACCTCAAGACGCACGGCTTCGAGGTCTGGGAGAAAGATTCGGAGAAGGGCCTCGCGGCGCGCGAACTCGGCAAGACCGCGGATTCCGAGGCCTGGGACCGGCTGTTCCGCGAAAAGTCGGACGACGCGGTCGCCAATCTCCAAATTTCGCTGATCCGGCAGTGCACGTATCTGCTGTCCAGACAAATTGCGCAGCTGGAAGAAGACTTCAAGAACCACGGCGGCATCCGCGAGCGCATGCACGCGGCGCGCGTGGCCACCCGCGGCGCAAACTGGGAGGCGGCGCTCGCCGATTGGCTCGCCGCGGCCGATTCGGCCGACGATCTCGCGGCACGGGTCACCGAAGCGCGCGAAGCGATCCGGCGGATCGAATGGCGCGAAAAGCGCAAGAAAGGCTGGGCATGAGGGGACCTTGGCGACAGGGGACGCTGGCGACGTCGGGGACCTTGAGGACCTTGGAGACCTTGGGGACTCCTCCGGGGACCTTGGGGACTGGAGACCTTGGCGACGGCGGGGACCTTGAGGACCTTGGCGACCTTGGGGACTCCTCCGGGGACCTTGGGGACTTCGGTTGCATGGCGGCGCCAACCGCGCCCTGCCGCCGCCCAGCCGCGCCCTGCCGCCGCCAGTCCCCAAGGTCTCCTTAGTCTCCAAGGTCCCCACTTCCGACACTCTCCCCATCGAAAGTCTCCTGCCATGAAACACCCGCTCATCCTCCTCTCGCTCTTCGCCGCCACCGCCGCCGCAGCCGCGTCCTGGTTCGACGCCGGGATATCGGACTACGAGTCCTGGCCGAGCGACGGCTCGGACCTGACCGTCACAGGCCAGGGAACCTGGTCCGGGACGGAATACGCCACGCTCGACGCGGAGGCGCACGCGCTCTCGGTCGCCGTCCCGGACGACGGGCGGCTCGTCTTCGAGGCGGCCACGGCGGCCGACGCCGCGGAGCGGCTCGTCGCGGTCGAGGCGACGATGACCTTCCCCGACGTGCGCGCCCCGGAGCGGCTGCCGGATCCGACCGGCGTGAAGTTCGGCCTCGCGCCCGCGACGGCGGGCGGCGCCGCGGCGTTCTACGGTCTGGCGCTCGATCCCGACGCGGACCCCGCCACGAACCGCTGGGTCGCGCTCTCGGGCGCAACGCCGCCC
>JAFPUX010000166.1 GCA_017413145.1 Kiritimatiellia bacterium
GGCAACCTTGGTTGCCGCCGCGCCTGCCCTATCGTCGCCCGAATCGCGCGGCGCATCCGCGCCGCGCGTCACGTGGCGGGGTCTCCCGGGTTCACCGGGGCGAGGGGCGCGAGGACCGCGAGGCCCGTGGCGGGGTCTCCGGCGCAGAGGACCATGCCCTCGGAGACGCCCACGCCCTTCATCTCGCGCGGCGCGAGGTTCGCGACGAACACGACCTGCTTGCCGTCGAGCACCGAGGGATCGGGATACGCCATGCGGATGCCCGAGAAGATCGTGCGCTTCCCCAGCGGCCCGCAGTCGAGCTCAAACTTCACGAGCTTCTTGCTCTTCGGGACCGCCGTGCAAGAAAGGACCTTGCCGATCCGCAGGTCGACCTTGGCGAAGTCGTCGATCGTGATCATCGACTTCGCCGCGTCAACCTGCTTGTCGCCAGCGGTCGGAGCGCCCTGTGGGGTGGGGTTCGGGGAGGGGGCGGCAGCCCCCTCTCCCGTTGCCACCGGCGGCTTGCTCGCCTCGACCATCGCCTCGACCGCCTTGGGGTCGACGCGCGTGGCGAGGTACTCGTACGGCCCGATCGGCGCGTTCTCGAGGGTCTTGCCGAGGCTCGCCCACGTGAAGTCCTCCTCGCCGAAGAGAGCGGCGGCCTTCTTGGCGTAGACGGGGAGGATCGGCGCAAGATAGATCGCGAGGACGCGAAAGAGGTTGAGGACGGTCGTGAGGACGGGTCGCACCGACTCGGGGTCCTCCTTGATCGCCTTCCACGGTGCGTGGCGGTCGAAGTATTCGTTGGCGGCGTCGGCGAGCTTGCAGACCTCGACGGGCACCTGCGAGAACTTGCGCGCCTCGTAGAGGTCGGCGATGGCGGCGGCTCGGGCGCGCGAGGCCTCGAGCAGCTCGCGGCCCTCGTCGTCGAGCGCGCCGAGGCGGCCGTCGAGCTTCTTGCCGAGCATCTGCGCGCCGCGCGAGGCGAGGTTGGTGATCTTGCCGACGAGGTCGGCGTTGACGCGTTGCGCGAAGTCGTCGAGGTTGAGGTCGATGTCGTCCGTCGTGTTGTTGATCTTGCAGGCGTAGTAGTAGCGCAGGAACGCGGGGTCGAGGTGGTCGAGGTAGGTGCGCGCGGAGACGAACGTCCCGCGGCTCTTGCTCATCTTCTCGCCGTTCACGGTGAGGAAGCCGTGGACGAAGACCTTGGTCGGGCCCTGGTAGCCGGCGGCGTGGAGCATCGCGGGCCAGAAAAGGCAGTGGAAGCGGACGATGTCCTTGCCGATGAAGTGGTAGCGCTCCGCGGCGGGGTCGCCCCAGGTCTCCTCGAAGGTGCGGCCGTTGCGCTCGCACCAGTTGCGGAGCGAGGCGAGGTAGCCGACGGGGGCGTCGAGCCACACGTAGAAGTACTTGCCCGGGTAGCCGGGGATCTCGAAGCCGAAGTAGGGCGCGTCGCGGGAGATGTCCCACGGCAGGAGCGTCTGGTCCTCGCCGAACCACTCCTGGAGCTTGTTGGCGACGTCGGCCTGCGTGTGGTCCGGGAGCCAGCCGCGCAGGTACTCCTTGAACTTCGCGAGGTCGAAGAGGATGTGTTCCGTCTCGCGCGTCTCGAGCGCGCGGCAGCCGCAGGTGGCGCAGTGGGCGTCCCTGAGGTCGGACGGCGAGTAGGTCGCGCTGCAGTGCTCGCACGAGTCGCCGTACTGCTCCTCCTTGCCGCAGTGCGGGCAGGTGCCCTTCACGAAGCGGTCGGGGAGGAACATGCCGCACTGCGGGCACCAGAGCTGGGCGACCTTCTCGCGCAGGAGCGCGCCGCCCTTGTCGAGCTTGCCGTAGATGTCCTCGCAGAACGCGCGGTTCTCCGGCGAGTTCGTCGTGTAGTAGTTGTCGAACGCGATCTGGAAGTCGGCGAAGTCGCGCGAGTGGCGCGCGTGCATTTCCGCGATGAGGTCCTCGGGCGCGCGGCCCTCCTTGCGGGCGCGGATCATGATCGGCGTGCCGTGGGTGTCGTCCGCGCAGACGTAGGTGCAGTCGTGCCCGCGCATCTTCTGGAAGCGGACCCAGAAGTCCGTCTGGAGA